>CALCJG010000068.1 GCA_937967705.1 uncultured Spirochaetia bacterium | reverse complement strand
GGGATTACACTTAAACTGGTAGAAATATCTGTCTTGACGATGGGGTGCAGCTCCCTCCAGCGCCTCATCGAGGGCCAGGCGGAAATCGAATTCCGAAACGCAGCAGGCCAGGCCTGACTGCTGTTTCTGTTTTAGATATACGACGGCATCACTAATCAACTGACGGGCGTCATCCCGGCGGGTGGGGATCACACGGCTAAAATAATCGTTTTGGATGGACATAAACCTGTAATCCCTCATTTTTCGACTACAGATTAAGCATGGCCCCGCGCAAGGGCGGGTTCTTTTCTTTATTATTTTTTGCTACATTAGAGAGACGGCCTTCTCTTTTCAAGCAGGATTTTCTCTTTTTGGTCAAAATATTATCATTTTTTTTCATGTTTTCTGTGTTTAATCCTGTTGTGCTTTTTCCCCTGAGCGGGGGGTTTTTATCCCCTTTACAGGGGGGCTTGTTCCTGACAGGAACTGGCCTTGCCGGAAGGGTTGAGAGCGCAACCCTTCCGGCGCCATCCCGCGCTCGCCTCGCCGGCGGGGCTGGGTCGCTCGAAACTCACCGCAGTCACTCCGCTTCGCTCCGTTTGGTGCGGTTCAGGGCATCACCCAGACGGGCCTCCTGCCCGGGTGCTGCACTAGCGCCTCCATGCGCGTCGCAGTCGAGTTGATAAGGTATCCGCCTTCGGCGGATGTTTTAAGGGTTGGGTTGCAAGGGACAAGCCTTACCCAAATTTAGTCATCGAGATCAATATTTACACTTGGCACATGCTTTTCGAGATCCTTTTTACCTCGTTTAGTACACTTGGTTCCATTCAGATTGAGATAGCTTAATTCATCCATCTTGTATAAATACTTTAATCCTTTATCTGTTACCTTCGTATCAAATAAGGTGAGGTTTTTCAAATTCAGGTTCCGTAAGTAATACAGTCCTTTATCGCTAACCTTTGTACCTCCTAGATTCAACTCCCATAAACCATCCAATTTAGAAAGATACTGTAAAGCCTCATCATTCACATTTGTTTTATATGCCCAGATGGTACCCAGCTTCTTCATGTTCGCAAGATATTTAAACCCGCTCCCATTTATCTTCGTCTCCTCTAACCGCAAGAACTCCAAATCCTTCAAATCCTGGAAATGCACAAATGCTTCATCGGTTATGTTACATTTGGTTAATATTACTGTCCTTAATTTTTTAAAGTCTTTTAAATATTTCAAATCATTATCCAAGCACCTTTGTTTGTTTTTAAATGAGATTCCATCGTATCTACTTTCATATTTTTCCCCAATTGAGTTAAAATGCTTTATAGCTTCCTCATGTTTATCTCCTGCTAAACTCATGCTCGTAATAAAAACTATTAGCAATAAATTTATTCTCTTCATCTATTTCCTCCTGAGATAATAAAATGATTTTAATCTTCCATTATCATAATACTTCCATGCCTCCGACCCATAGGCCCTATTCTTACTCCCTGTATCATAGGCTCTCAGAGTACCAATATCGTTCTTTGTCAAAATATTGTGTTGATATTTTCTACCCCTGGAATCTACATCATCAACTCGTATTGTCGAATACTCAAAACTGTTATTCCTGGCCTGCCACTCTAGAGATGCCTGCATGCCCAGTTTATTACCGTTATCCTCTGCCCATCCCCCTTTAAACCTACCGCTCCCCGGATCAGTTCCGGAGCCGAAAACTTGCAATTTATCGGGGCCAACCAACAGGTTAATGATCTCCTGTGTCGGTATTCTCTGTTTTAGATAGTGTACAATATATGTCCCTTTGGAATTTTTAGTGGTATAGGCTTGTTCATAAAACTCGCCAAAGGAATCCGGAGATCCTTCCACTCCCGAAAGGACAAGCTGCATGTACAACGTATTCAAAACACAGGAATTTTTTATAACCTTATTCGCAAAAGCCTCTACTGAATCCGGATCATTGGGATCAAGCCTTTTACCGTCATATTTTTCATTTTTAAAAACACTTTTATTCCGTTCAACAACATCCATGATTTCTCGTATATATACTGTATTGTTCTTATCCTGCTTAAGCGAATCTGCCAGCAGCTCCAGGTCGTAATCGTCTACCTTTTCCCCCTCCGCCATCTTGCACTTGATGTACCCTGTAATCTGCTCACTGTTGAATTTGACATCGTCATAAAAGTGTTCCTCGACGTAAAGCCAGTTGGCATACCGTTTGGCGTACCTTGCCATCTCCATCTCATCAAAGCTTATATCGGAATAGCGTATATGATCATACTCTCCCTTCTTCTCGGCATCAAGCATATATTTCCAGGCCCTCTCTGCAGCGTATTGCTTCTCAGACGCATTTAAACCGCCTTTATTATTGTTAGCCAGCATGACGCTTATATTCCCGGGATCATTAGCTTCAAAGGTCAGCATTGCCGCGTCTGCGGCTATCACCTCCCCCTCCGTGCGGAAACCCTTCCCCCCGATGAGATTGACCGTCCGGTCTGTCAGGTCGCGTAACGCGGCAGCCGGGGTATCCCAGAGGCGGTTCTTCAGCTCTCCGAAGTAATCCCCCAGCCCCTCCCAGGCGCCGGAGAGTAGGCTGCCGGATCCGCGGGTTCCGAACCACCCCAGTTCCAGGGCGTTCTGACGGGATTCCGCCTGACGCTCCTCCCGGGACTTATCCCCCTCCCCCGAGAGGGACTTGAGCGCCCGGGCGCCCAGGCTGGTGGCGTAGTCCACAAGGTTGTACTGCAGGGATTTCCAGTTCTGGGAGATGAAGGCTTCGTCGAAGCTCTTCCCGTGGCGCGCCATTTCATAGGTCATCATGAGGCCGCTGGTAACCCCGGCGTTCAGGGCCTTGCCCGTCACGGGGTCACTGCCGGCAAAAGATGAGGCGAAGGTCGCCGCACCCACCGCAGCGCCGTAGGCCAGATGATCGTCCCAGTGGGCCGTGTCGTATTGGAACTCATACCATCGCCCGTCGGTGTCGAGGCCGGAAACAACCGCGGCGGACATCCCGGCGCCCAGGGCGCTCCCTGCTGGGGTCGACCCGGCTAAGGCGGA
>CALCJG010000067.1 GCA_937967705.1 uncultured Spirochaetia bacterium | reverse complement strand
AGGAAAACCGTCAGGGTGAGCCAGGGTTTATCATGCATATGGGGGAGTTTAAGGAGGAAGACATCCCCCCATTCTTTCGGAAGCTCCTGTAGAAGTCCCGCAGCTGCGATGGGCAGGCTGAAGAGGGTGATGAGCATCATGTAGAGGGGGAGCAGCCACATGGCCGTATGGACATGCTTCTCGTCGGAATTCTCCACAACCATCATGTGGAACTGTCGCGGCAGGAGCATGACTGCGAAGATGGATATGAGTATCTGTGAGGCCCAGAGGGAGAAGTGATGACGCTGCGGATCGATCAGCATAAAGCCGCTCTGATGCGTCCGGGAGATGCGCCCGAGGGTGTCGATGATCCCGTTGTTCATCAAATAGAGGATCACGATCCCGGCGATGAGAAAGATCACCAGCTTGATGATGCCACCGATGGCCAGTGTGAAGACCATCCCGGGGTGCTGCTCCGTCGGGTCGAGCCTCCGGGCTCCGAAGACGATGGTGAAGAAGACCATGAAAAGGACGATGGCCCATTCGATGTTGTGCTGGGTGAAAACCGCGGCGCCGGGTCCGTTGCCCCCGATGACTTCCAGGGAGGAGAAAACAGCCTTGAGCTGCAGGGCCATGTAGGGCATGACGCCGATGAGAGCCATGACGGTTACCAGGGCGGCTATTCCATGGGACTTGTCATAACGTGCTGAGATGAAGTCAGCTATGCTGGTGATGCGGAATTCGGACTTTATTCTGATCATACGCTTTACGATGAGGGGCCAGAAGATCAGAGGCATCATTGTTCCGATGTAGGTGGCTATAAAAAACATGCCGTCTGTTGCGGCCTTGCCAATGCTTCCATAAAAGGTCCATGAGGTATAGAGGACTGTGAGACCCAGGGAGTATACGAACGGATTCTTCACCAGGCGGCTGCCTCCGGCGTCTTTCCGCGCTGCCCATCCGGCGAGGACAAGCAGAACGGCCATGTAAATGAGCAATGAGAGAATGATGACAAGCGGGGATATCATGGCCTCAGGCCTCTCTGTCTGTCGTTATCAGTCATTCTTCCTCAGGCTCCGGGAGACGAGATAATGGACAAGGATCTGAAGGGTTACTACACAGTAAAAATAATAGAAGTGGAAACCGATGACACCTTCGGGATAACGGCTCACGAAGGGCCAGCTGTACAAGGTCAGAAAGCCCGTAAAGATCATTACATGGAAGGCATTTTGACGGAGCATTTCTCTGATTCTCTTTGTCATCGTCTTATTGTCCAGGTTTTGTTTCTTGATTACGGGTGCAAGAAGCTGCTAAACAAAACTCAGGTTTAGTATATCTCTCCTCTGGGGTTGTGTAAAGAAAAAAAGCTTTCCCCCGGGGCTCCCGCCGGGGGAAAGGTAAAACAATTGACAACCGGGCCCGGATATGGTTAATCCACTACAGTATCCAATATCCTATCCCGGGGCGGTAAGCGTGAAAGATCAGAATCGGCTGATAGCGGAGGCGTTTGGTTTCTTTCGGAAAAAGCGTTTTGCCGATGCCCTCCTGTTATTGCTCAAGGTGATAGACGGAGGTTCTCGGGAACCCTATCCCTATCTCCTTCTCACTCTCTGTTACCTCCAGACCGGCCAGTTCAACCGGGCGGACGAGGTGGTGCGACGCCTGAAAAACATTGAACCTTCCTACCCCCTGCTTCTCCATCTTGAGGGGTATCTCTACGTTAAAGGTGCGCCGACCCTGGAAAATGTCATTTCCTTTTACATCGATCTGCTGGACCGGGGGCCGGATGATCCCATGCTCCGCCGTATGCTCAGGGTCCTGCGGCGGGTGAAAAATTTTTCCGAATTTCAAAGGCGGGCAAAGCTCAGCGATTTCGTAGTTGTGGGGAAACCCTCCATGTTGCCCGCCTCCTCCCGGCGGGCGAGAGGGCGGTATCTTCGGAAGGGTGCCCTGAACCGCCGCCTGATATGGGGAGGCGGAATCGCCTTGGCTCTGCTCGTCACGGGCACGCTTCTTTTCGTGTTTCTCCAGAGCCTGGGAAAACTTGGCGGCGGGAGGCAAATGAAGACAGAGGGACGGGACATCGTGGACCAGGTTAGCCTCGAGGGCGCCCGGTACAACCTCATCGAGAAGCTCGGAAAAAAGGGAACCCCGGTGTTCTATTACAGCAGCGATCAGCTGGCGGGGGAGTTTATGAAAGCCAAGTACCTCGCCAAGGAGGGAAAGTACAACCAGTCCCTGTTGCTGCTCAACCGCATCTATCACAGCAATGCCAATCTGAGCGTCAAGGAGCGAGTGGATTTTTTGCGCAAGTTCATCCTGAATGTGGAGGATCGGGAATGGGAGGATATCCCCTTCTCGGATATCAGCGACAAGAGTTACCTCTATTACGGCTCCTCTGTGCAATGGCGGGGACGGGTGGCCAATGTGCGCCGAAAGGATGGGGGTGTCTTTTTTAACCTGATGGTGGACTACCGGGGAGAGGGGCATTTCGCGGGGGTGGTGGATGTTTATTCCAAGCGGGACTACCCGGCGCTGCTCAACGGTGACGATGTCCTTGTGCGGGCCGTCTTCATCGAAGCCCTGGGTCGGGAGGGCCGTCTCTATCTTTCAGCCCGGGAGATCGAACGGAGAGGCAGCCGATGAACAGAAGGGAGTTCAGCTGGATACTCTATGACTGGGCCAATTCCGCCTATTCCATGGCGGTAACCACGGCCATACTGCCCATATACTTCAAGAGTGTCGCCGCAAGGGGCATGCCGCCGTCGGAATCCACGGCTTTCTGGGGGTATGCCAACACCATCGCCACTCTCACTGTGGCTGTTCTGGCGCCCTTTATGGGCTCCCTGGCGGACATCCGGCAGAACAAGAAGAAGTTCCTGCTTTTTTTCCTCTCTCTCGGTCTTGTCTTCACCGGACTGCTTTCCCTGATACGGGAGGGGGACTGGTTCCTCTGCCTGGTCTTCTATGCCCTCTCATTTGTGGGATTTGCCGGGGGTAATGTCTTTTATGATTCCTTCCTGGTGGACGTGACCGGGGAGGAGAGGAGGGATGTCGTTTCCGCTCACGGTTACGCGTGGGGGTATCTGGGAAGCACCATTCCCTTCATCTTAAGTGTGTTGCTTATCCTGAAACCCCATCTCTTGGGTCTCACCTCCTCTGAGGCGACGCGCCTTTCCTTTCTCATCACCGCCGGCTGGTGGATGGTGTTTTCTTTTCCCCTGATGAAGTATGTAAAACAGCTCTACTGGAGGGAGCCGGGCGCGGGGTTGTTGAAAGAATCCCTGCTTCGCGTGTTTCGAACCCTGCGGGAGCTTCGCCGTCACCGTTCCATCTTCCTCTTCCTCATCGCCTATTTTTTCTACATCGACGGTGTGGACACCATCATCGTCATGGCCGCCACGTACGGGATCGACGTGGGTATCAAGGGGAACGATCTGCTGGTGATACTCCTGGTCGTGCAGATCGTGGCTTTTCCCTCGGCCCTCGTTTACGGGCTGCTCTCAAAAAAGTTTTCCGGAAGGGTGATGATCCTGACGGGGATTGCGGTATATTTGGTCATCACACTCTTTGCCTACTTCCTCACCACGGCCCTTCATTACTGGATTCTTGCGGTGCTCGTGGGCACCTCCAAGGGGGGGATTCAGGCCCTCAGCCGTTCCTTCTTCAGCAAGCTGATTCCCCGGGATCGGTCGGCGGAGTTTTTCGGATTCTACAACATCATAGGCAAGTTTGCCGCCATCATGGGGCCTTTTCTGGTGGGCGTAACGGCTCATCTGACCGGCAACTCCCGGCTGGGAATACTGAGCCTGGTGCTGCTCTTTTTCACGGGGGGCTTTCTCCTGATGAAGGTCAGGGAGTCTGGCAGGGCAGAGGTCTGAGCGCGTGGAAGAATTCCGGGGAATACTCCGCGTTGAAGGCAAAACGGCCTATCTGGAAGGGGAGGGCGGTGAACGCTATCTGGAGGGAGAGGCGATATGGTCAGGCTATTCTCGTCACTGGATAAATCAGCCGGTGTGCGCATGCCGTCTTGCCCAGCGGGATTATGACACCGGCCGGCCCCTGATACTCCTCTGGCCCGTGCCGGAAAGGGGGGATGGCCCATTCGTCGAGCTCTATTATAACGAGCGTCTGGTTAAGTATCCCGCTTCCACCTTCGGGCATCTCGCGGTGAACGTCAACGGGGAGATCTTCAACTTCTCCCATCTCATCAATGAGAACGAGGTAATGAGCCCGGAGGAGTACTTTTACCGTCCCGCCCTGGGGGAGTTTGCTCCGGATCCGGTGACCGGCAGGTTCAGCACAGAACGGCCCGGCCGGCCCTATTTCGACAAATTCGGCCGTAACTTCATGCGTACCATTCATGTCCTCCGGCTGGAGGAATTGGATGCCGGGAGGCTGGGGCGGTACTATCACCGGGAACTGGAGATCATTCGGAATACGCCCCCCGACCCGGCCAGGCCAGAAAAGTACCGGGACTTCAGCTTTCTCCGAAGGAGCTGTACCACCATCATCCGGGACGGATTGAGGGAATGCGGGTTTTCAGGGGTCAGCGGATTGCTCCCACGGGACCTGTTCGTCTGCGCTTCGGCATTTTTGCTCCGAAAGCAGCAGATCGGAAGAGCACACGTCTGAACTCCAGTCACGAGTGGATATCTCG
>CALCJG010000066.1 GCA_937967705.1 uncultured Spirochaetia bacterium | reverse complement strand
AGATATCCACTCGTGACTGGAGTTCAGACGTGTGCTCTTCCGATCTTAACACATTGGATGTCCCTTCAATCGTAACACCGATTTTTCGACCCGTGGAAACCTTTTTGAGCTTGATGAGTTCCACATCGGGAATGGAGACCTCGGCGGTTTTTTCCTGCCGGCGGGGAGTGTGTTTCTCCGGTTCATGCTTGTCTGTCAATTCTTCGGTCTGCTTCCGGATCCAGTTGCGTATTTTGTAACGGGCGTTGGAGGATTTGACAAACTTAAGCCATGATTCCGATGGATGGCCTTTATTGCTGGTTAGAACCTCAATGATATCGCCGTTTTGAAGAACGGTCTTAAGCGGGACAAGGGCATTGTTTACTTTTGCCCCAACGCAGTGATTACCCACTTCTGTATGAATGGCATAGGCGAAATCCACGGGTGTGGCGCCCTTGGCAAGTTTTACAATCTTGCCCTGGGGGGTAAAGACATATATCTCATCTTCGTATAGATCCATCTTGAGTTCTTTCATGAACTCACGGGTGTCCGCCATCTCCTTATTGTTCCATATGTTGAAATTCTTGAGGATGGTCAGATCCTTGTAGGTCTTATTCGTCGGATCGGAGGATTCCTTGTATAGCCAGTGTGCCGCGATTCCCATCTCGGCGGTAGCATGCATCTCCCAGGTCCGGATCTGTATTTCCAGCGGATGGCCGTCAGGACCTATTACGGTAGTATGCAGGGATTGATACATATTGGATTTCGGTACCGCTATAAAATCCTTGAAACGGGATACAATAGGTGTCCAGATGGTATGGATCACTCCGAGTACGCCATAGCAATCCTTGACTTCTGCCGTAATGATCCTGACTGCGCGAATATCGAAAATATCGTTGAAGTCCCTTTTCTGGTTACGCATCTTTCTGAATATGGAATAATAATGCTTGGCCCTGCCGGTGATCTCCGCTTTGATGTTGAGTTCGCTGAGTTTCTGCTGAAGTGTCAGCCTGACCCGCTCAATATAGTTTTCAATCTCATGCTTGTGCTGAACGATCAGATTAGTCAGTTCATGGTATTCATCATGAAAGAGGACATGGAAGGAGAGGTCTTCAAGCTCCGCCTTGATCTTTGAAATCCCCAGCCGTGCGGCGAGGGGGGCATAGATTTCCAGTGCCTCCTTGGCTATCAGGTACTGTTTGTGCTCAGGCTGGAACATGATGGTCCTCATGTTGTGCAGCTTGTCCGCCAGTTTGATGAGGATCACGCGAACGTCCTTAATGGTCGCCAGGAGCATCTTGCGCAGATTCTGAGCCTGCTCTATGTGTTTGGATTTCTTTTTTAGGGAGGATATCTTTGTTACACCATCCACCAGGTTGGCGATCTCTTCGTTGAATTCCTTCTTGATGACCTCCAGGGTTATTTCTGTATCCTCAACGACATCATGCAGCATGGCAGCCGCGATAGTTGTGGTATCAAGTTTCAGATTGGCGAGAATGATCGCCACTTCCAGAGGGTGGGTGATATAGGGTTCCCCTGAGAGGCGGAACTGATTCTGGTGGTGAGCATAGGCGAAAGCGTATGCCTTTTTAATCAGGTCTATATCGGCATCTGGGATGATGGAGGTGATGATGTTGATAAGAGTATCCAGATCCCGACTCTTGATTTTAAGGTCTATCTCAGCCATTCATGGACCGTCGATGGGTTAAGGAAATATTGTATTTAATAGAATATACCACAGCATGATCTGAAATGGAAGGTTCCGATAAAATTTTTACAATAAGATCAGCCATACAGTTTGTCGCCCTTGGCCCAATTCCCCGGTTCCACCTCATCAATGACGATGTAGGTCGATTCCTTCGGTTTACCGGCCACTTTGAGCAGTGTCTCCGAAAATTCCTTAACTATGGTTTCCTTTTGCTCTCTGGAAAGTTTCCCAATAAGTTTAAGATTAATGTATGGCATGTCTCCTCCCTATAATTAATTAATATATTCATCGCCGTTGAAAATGGTAAAACTGTTAGCGCGAATTCTTCCAACCATCATGAGGTTGTGTTTTCTGGCCAGATCACAACTCAGGGTAGTGGGTGATGCCCGGGAGACGATAACGGTTGCACCGCCCCGGAGACATTTGTATACAATCTCGCTGGACATTCTTCCTGTTGACAGGATCATTTTGTCTTTGAGGGACATCCCCTGTTGCAGGGAGTATCCGAGTATCTTATCTATCGCATTATGACGCCCGATCTCGTCGTAAAACCGTACCATCTGGCCTTCGGAATCGCATAATGCGGAACTGTGTACGCTGTGCGTCAGGCGGTGAAGCTCCGAGTGCGCCAGAAACTGTTTCATACATTTTAAAATTGTACTTCCTGCCAGTTGGGGGAGTTCCCTAATCCGTTCAATGGAAACAGATTCATCCGGCGTTCCTTGCCCGCAGCCGGAGGCGATGGTTCTCAACCTCAGGAGTTGTTCCAGTATGCCATCATCCATTTTGGTATGGACATCTACGATTCTATCGGGATAATTTAAGTCAATGGATACAACATCATCGAGTGACCGAATTATCCCTTCCGAAAAGAGGTGACCGATTGCAAGCACTTCCAGATCCAATCCGGAACAGGCTATGGAAATGAAAGGATTTGTGTTGACCGCCAGCGTAAATGTGTATTCCCCACCCAGCGGAATATCGATTACGCTTTTCATCCCATCGATATAGTGAACAGCCCTGTAATTTATGTAAGCTTCGGGTTTCATCTTATATCTTTGCCCGGTACTGCTCCCATATTTGCTGAAAAGCCTTGAGGGGAAGAGACAGACAGGCTATATTCTCTGTCGGCGTACCAGCTTCGAGCTCTTGAATGATTGTTTCGGCTTTCTCCATGACATCTGCGATGTATAAGCCTCGGGACAGTTCGTTGAAGCAGGATGAAGCGGCAATGGCGTAACCGCATCCGTAGATCTGGGTACGAATATCTGCAATTTTTCCATGAGCATCTACAATCACCATCATTTTAACAATATCATTGCATTTGCTGCTTTTCACGATGGATGAAAAGGTCGGGTCGTCTATAATACCCATAGCCTGAGGCTTTAAAAAGTGTTTTCTGAGAAGATGGTTTTTCATCATAATAGTATTGTTAGAATGCAGTATTTAGGATTTCCAACTTTTATTTGTCAACAATATATAAATTCCATACAGAGAATATATATCCAAATATACCCGGGTTTCTGAAAAAAATAGTTAAGAGATTCCTTATTTTGTTCGATTTTATTAATGATTGATAACAGATTACACTCCTAATTGTAAATTTACCAGGTTGAAGGCTTTTGCAAGAGTCGCTCTTGCAAAAGCCTTTTTTTTGTTATGATATATCACGGGATGGTAATATAGTGATTGACGTATTAATTATTTGATTATTATGTTCTATGTTTATCATCTCTTCGCGTGAAGTCTGGAGCATATGATTTTTGTAATCAATGAGGATAATCCTCAAAAGCGATTGATCAGTAAGGCAAGGGAGATACTGGAGCAGGGGGGGGTTATCATCTATCCGACCGATACCGTTTACGCCTATGGTTGCGATATCAATGACAAAAAGGCTATTGAAAAGATATACCGTCTCAAGTCGATCTCAAAGAACAAACCCCTGAGTTTCATTTTTGCAGATATTTCCGAATTGCATGAGTATGTACGGAACATATCCGACAATGCCTTTAAAATCATGAAGAAAGCTTTTCCGGGGCCTTATACTTTCGTTTTCAAGGCATCTAAACTTGTCCCAAAGATTGCCATTACCAACCAGAAGACCATAGGTGTGAGAATACCGGACAACAACATCGCTCTGGATCTGGTAAGGGCCCTGGGGCGGCCCATCATGTCGGCCAGTGTCAGTACATCATCAGGGGAGTACATCATCGAGCCGTCCGATCTGGAAAAACGGTATCGCAACGAAGTGGAGCTGGTAATTGACGCGGGACCAAAAATTTCATCCCCCTCAACCGTTATTGACTTTTCCGAGGATCGTATGAAAATTCTGCGGGAGGGTAAAGGGGAAATATTTTTCTGATACGGCCAGGGAATATACAATCTGAGAGGTAATTATGTCAAAGGAATTGGATGATTTTTTACGCTTGATTATATCAATCGTTATCTATCTGGGAATCGGTGCCGTCATTTCCTGGGTATTTTACTACTGGAAGATGAGGGATCTCTTCGGGGGCTATATCGGAGGCTTTGTCGTAGCAGTGATTGGAGCCCTGATAGGGGGGTTCATTCTGGATAGACTTCTTTATGACATCACGGTACGAATCCTGGCTTTCCTGGCGAGAGATGCAGGTGTCAACATCATCGCGGGATTCCTTGGAGGATATGCAGCTGTTTTTATAATGAACCGGTTAACCCACAACAAGGAGAGAAAAAAATACTAAACACCTCCTATAAATCCAGATGAGCGGTCATGACTGGATTTATATTTTGCATTAACATCAATAGAGTCCCCCTGTCGGGAAACGGACGTTGATGAATGATCTCCCTGGCCAAGCCTCTGCTGACTCCTGGAATTGCCTCCAGGGATTTCTGGGACAGTTGGTTTATATGGATGGGATGGGGGAGAGCTATCAGGGACCTCTCCCTGTGTCCCACCACCAAGACATCAAGAAAGGACTTTAATGGCAGTTTCTCCGGTATGATACAGGTAATGGGATAACTGGCCAACTGACGTGCATAGGAGTATTCATAACGCTGATCCTCGACCCGGAGGTTTCGAAGGATCAAACCCACCGGGAAAACTCTTTTCAGCATCGGACCGTCAATATCATGCCGGATTTTATTCTTATAGTATTCATATCGGTTCTTCAGATGTTCATTGATGACATGCTTTTCCATGAATGCCTCCGTGCCAGGGAAGGGTAGGATTTTGCGTATATTGATCCTTTTAAGGAGTAATCCCCTTTCTGCAATGGCGAGTAATCCCTCGTAATTGATTTTAAAAGTATTTCTGCTCTCTCCCGGAAGTCCGTGGATCAGGTTGATACCGGGCAGAAGCTGGGTAATGCCATCGACCCTCCTACCACCCAGGCGATTGACGATATCGATCACGGTAATGAGGTCCGCCTGATGGATTTTCAGGTTGTTGCGTAGAACGACGTTGGGGTCCAGGGATTCTACCCCCAGCGCCAGGGTGTCGCCGGGCGTGATGGTATCCGCTATACTTTTCAGAATTGTCTCCGAATCCTCGGGGAAGTTTAAAATAGTTCCCGGATTGGCATTATCAATAAATATATCAATGGCATAAACCTCCCGCAGGCTTTTGAGAGACGCAAAAAGGGATCCGGTTTCATTGACTGATGGACGCGGGAAACCGTTTCGAAATTCTTTATATTCGGTTTTATACTGCAAAATATCGGCCTGACGTCCAAGTCTAAAACGTTTGATCCCCTGCAGACAGAGGCTTTTTATCTCATCCAGGATATGGTTCTGTTCCCTAAAATCGAGAGTATGCTGCAGCGATTCGGAGCAGAAGGAACAGTGCTGCTGACGGGGACATCCCCGGTAAGTCTCTATCTCACAGATGATCTGCGGATAATCCGGATGCTGGAGGACCACATCGGAGCCCAGTACAGACCACTCCTGTATATCCCTTATTGTACGAAACTCGTCCCTGAGGTTGCCTTTGACAAAATTTGAAGCATATTTTTCGATATCACAGAGCAGGAATGTGGCATTGGGAGAGTAATCCTCTTTCAGGGCATGACTTACAAGTCCCCCGACCGCGAATGGAATACGAGGGTTATAGCCAATAATACTGCGAATTTCCGCCAGTGTACCGATTTTATACCCAAGATATTTCCCCGGCACTACGGCACCGCCTATGAGGAAAACGATACTGTAGTCTCCCTCAAGACGGTAATCCCGCTCACGCAGATAATCTATGGTCTTATAGGTAATGTGTTCTGGAGGAATCCCTGAAGCTGTCAAGGCCCCGTAAATATAGCGGGGATAGGGGGCGACAAAGGGAGGGACGCCCAGGCAGGCAGGCTCGTCGACGAAACAGTCCAGTATCAGATAGCCGGCATTCATCACTATAAACAGCCTGTGATGCTTCCAAGGACCTCATGTAAGTCCCTGCTCAGATGACTGTTGATCTTGTTTTCTATCGACAAAACGAAATCCCTGTTTTTTAAAATACGCTCAACGCGTTCTGGCGTGGAGCCGTATCGAACTACCAGATCCTCAATCCGTTCATCCACAGAAACGATATGATGATGCATGACCCGCTTATCCGCGTAATAGACGATTTCATCTTCCCGGAGAGGACCGGCCGGATCAAAGTTTCTGAAAATCACATGCTGTTCCACGATGAAAGCCACTCGGCGATAACCAAGTCCCCGGAGCAGTTCTCCGCCAGTGATATCGTGGGATTCCCTTGTTTGCAGAGATCGGGTCTTCGTTATATCGTGGAGCAAGGCTCCGGCCATAACGAGCTCTCTGTCAATGGCCGTACCGGCGGAGAGATTATCACAAATGGCCAGGGCAACCCGCATAACCCGGTCGGAGTGTTCCCGGATATTGGAAAGCATTCCATAGGCTTCCATCATCTCATAGCAGGTAGCCATGCTGGGGATTGTGTCGGTCTCTTTATCATTCATACAAGAATACTAATTGCGGGAACAACAGGGATTTTATCAAGACTATTTTCAGACGATCAGGCCCGTACGAGGGGGATATCGCTCCATCGCGTGGTGAAACGTGCCGACAATCGGTCGCGTCGCATCCTCCAATCCTGTTCGATGCCCTCGGATGCGTGGAAGATGGCACCGCGGCCCCAGCGGCGGTTTATCTCGTCCATCGTCTCCATGAGGGATTTTCGCCGATCGTCGATCTCGGTCCCGGCGAGGGTAAAGAGGTTGAGCTGAACCTGGTCCTCGGGTAGCAGACCGACGAGCATGATCCCCGCCTTTTTATAGCGGTACCCCCTGCGAAATATCCTCCGCAGACCCGTGCATCCGAAGGAGATGAGATCTGCCGTGCGGGCTGTGGGAACAGGGAGCCTGACGGAAACCGAGTTGGAGTATTGAGGCTCGTCCTTGAAGGGGTTTGTGGCGATGAAAACGCTGAGCCAGGAGGTGACGGACTTCTGAGCCCGCAGTTTGGCTGAGGCGAGCGATACATAGGCGGAGATGGCTTCCTCTATCTCCGCGAGCGATTCGACGGGTTTTCCGAAGGAACGCGAAGTGACGATCGCCTTTTTCGCGGCGCTTCCCTCTCCCCAGGGGAGGCAGGGAATCCCCCGCAGTTCCCAAACTGTTCTCAGGCCCACGACTGTGAGGTGTTTTCTCACCCAGTGATCCGGGAGCATTTTCAGGTCGTAGGCGCTGAAAACGCGGTTGCGGTTCAGCAGTTTGGTATACTGCCTCCCGATGCCCCAGACATCGGCCACATCGATGTTTTTTAGAAGTTCGTTCAGACGGGGGTGGTCTACGAGGCTGAAGACATTGCCGGCCGGTGCCTCCCGCTTGGCCAGGCGGTTGGCCAGCTTGGCAAGTGTTTTACTGGAGCCCAGTCCTATGGATACGGGAATGCCGGTGCATTTCCTCACCTCACCGGCTATCCGCTTCGCATACGAGGCGTTGTCAGAAGAACCGGTGTTTGTCAGGGAGAGAAAAGCCTCGTCAATGGAGTAGACCTCAAGAATCGGAGAGAACTGGGCCAGAATCTCCATTACCCGGCGGGACATGTCTCCGTAAAGGGCATAATTAGAAGAAAAGACCTCGACCTGGTATCGCTTCACTATCGCCATGCAGTCAAGAAAGGATGCCCCGAACTTTAGCCCCAGTCTCTTGGCTTCATTCGAGCGGGCGATGATATTACCGTCATTATTGGAAAGGACCACGACCGGCCGGCAGGTGAGGGCGGGGTTGAACACCCTTTCACAGGAGACATAGAAATTGTTGCAGTCGATCAGGGCGATCGTTTCCTTCCGGTTTATGCGATCCCTCATAGGTTCCTCTACACGGTATGGATGACATGGGTTACGACTCCCCATACCTCGAACTGCATCTCCGGCATTATCTCAATCAGGTCATAACCCTCGTTTTCCGGCATCAGGAAGATGCGGGTTCCGTCACGGATGATGCGCTTAACGGTCAGCTCGCCGTTGAGCGCCGCGATGATGATCTTGTTGTCGCAGGGGTCCAGGGCCCGATCGATGACCAGAATATCCCCGGAGTGTATACCGGCGCCGACCATGGAATCTCCGGAGACCCGCACAAAAAAGGTAGCGGCCGGATGCTTGATCAGGTATTCGTTCAGATCCAGTCGGCGGTCAATATAATCATCCGCAGGCGAGGGGAAACCGGCGGGAACACGGCTGGCAAAGAGAGGAAACGCCCCGATGCGCTGTAGATAGGATTTAAAGGTATCCGATAGAATGTCAATTCGATGGCCTTTCATGATAAACACACTATACAAATGTATAGATATTCTGGCAGGGGGCAAGCATTTTTTGGGGATACGGGGTGTTTTTCTTAAAGTGTGAAGGTGAGGCTGTTTCCTTTTTTATTCCACCGGACTTCTGCAAGATGCTGAATAAGGTGTATGCCCCGACCGCTGAGTTTGAAGAAGTTCTCGATCTCCCGGGGATTTGACAGGATTTCAGGGTTGAAGCCGGCTCCCTGATCCGTGACCGTCAGGACTATTCGCTGTTTACGCGGGCGGATCTTTATTCCGACTAATTTTTGTGGATCGAAGAGATTGCCATGGGACATGGCGTTTTCCAGGGCTTCATCAAGGAGGAGACGGAATTCAAATTCTGAGATGTCATCGGATATGAGACTTTTCTTTTTAAGAAGGTGGAAATAGTCGAGGGCATCGGAAATTACCGACTGGGCAGATTTCCGGTCTGTGGGGATGGTTCTGATAAAAGATTCAGCCTTGCTCTTCATTACATGTCATCAGTTAAAAGTATAATAAGGCTGTATTGATAATACAGGGAGTAAAGAAATATTCAATAATTTTTTTATGAGACATAACATATATTATCGGAAGTACTAAAAATAAGTGTAGTAGATTGTATTTATGAAAATTTACATGAGGACGGTTTAAAAATGACATAATTCCTAAATAAAAAGACCCCCGGATTGTTCATTCGTTATTTTCCAGACCAGTTTAAACTTTGCGAGGGTTTAACGGTCAAAACACAATCCGGGGGTCTACTCTTAACGGGAAAGGTATATAAAGCGGTCTTATTTGTCAAATTAAAAACTTGCGAGGTGTTAGGATGATTTGTCCCGAATGTGGTTCAAAGTGCGTTCCCTCCGGTGGCTGTTTTCATTGCCCATTCTGCGGGTTTTCTGCCTGTAAATCAAACAATATGATTTTTGTCCCTTTATCCCTGCCTACGCTGGGGGGCGTATGCAGGGCGAAGGGGATAAATACTTTTTTTATCCGCGAGATGCGGGGGGGGTCATTATGTTGATCCCCCCCCATTCTCTTTTTGAGGAGATCATCGACCACCTGATTATATGGGGGTTTATGGTCTTGATTATTATCAGTCAATTTTTCATGGGGGGTCATGATGATAACTAATGTTTTTATTGTGCTTCAGCTAATCTGTTTTTACTGCCTTTTCATCGGGACGGGGGTCTGGTTGGTCCGAAACCCTCCCCGCTGGTGGGCCTTCTTCGCCGGGGTCGCCTGTATTCTTTTCGGGCTGTTCCTTCTCCCGTATGCGAGGGACTTTTATATTGATTTATGTTATTTCTACATGCCGGACTAAAAATTTAAAAAATAGCGGGGGTTTTATGAGTCAGGAAAGATTTGCATTGTATAGGCTGAATGAAAGGGAGTGTATCCTGCTCCCTGCGGTGGCGTCAGTGGGGAATATCTTTTCCAAGAAGGATAATTCCGGGTACTGTTTTGTAGTAGGAGCCGGGGGAAAGGAGTATTTCTACGTCAACGACAACCGGAACGCAATCACCCAAAAGTATGAGGATTTGATTAAAAAGCTGGAGGAATGGCACAGCAAAGATTGACCGCTGACCCCATGTGTGTCTTGTATATCAATACACACATGGGGACACAGTATGACCGCTGACGTTGATGAATAAATCTTGCGAGGGTTTAATGTCAGTAATTGATACAATACAGTTTCACACGCCATATTTTCATGTTTCGGAAGGGTCCTCCCTGCTGGAAAAAACAAACGAGTACATAGACCGGCATTCCGGGGAGGTCGTAAAATCCCGAACGCGGTATTATAACGGGCTGGACTTTACGGTCGAAATTAAGGACTTTTTAGGGACTGAAAGTTTGACTTTTCGGACATCGGTTCCAAAGTATCTTTACGGGACGCAATTAAAGAATTATAACAATCGGGATTTTGAAAAGTTTTTCTGGAAGGTGACAACCGATCTGGACGGTATCGGGATCGAGCTTCTGGACTGGTCAACTGTCTATATCTCACGGCTGGACTTTGCGAAAAATATTAGGGTCGATCAAGATATAAAAATCATTTCCGGGTATCTCCGGGAGTTCTCCCCCCGATACCTGAAGATCAACACATATAATCATACCGGGGTATTGTGGCACAATTCCCGATTTGAGGTCTGTTTTTATGATAAGGTTTTAGATATATACAGAAATGAGTTGAAATTTGTTGACCAGACAGACCGGAAAAATTTTCGGGAAAATTGGAAGTATAAAAACGACATAGCCCGGTTTGAAGTGAGGCTGAAGCGCAAAAAGAAAATTGAGGAGGCCTTCAGTCGGTCTGACATTTTTATTCTATCCGAACCGATAGAGGACAGGGCCGGGGCGATTATAGAGGGGGCGTTCGATAACGTGACGAAACAACACGTCGACATTATGGCAAT
>CALCJG010000065.1 GCA_937967705.1 uncultured Spirochaetia bacterium | reverse complement strand
TGCTGATTAGTTTCATTGCGAAAAACCGGACCGGCTACTCCCGCAGCTTCTACAGCCGCCTGAGGGAGCACATACTGGGATTCGGAAACTCGGAAACGGCTGCCACCGCCGTCTATCTCCTGGGTAAAAGCTATGAGGAGCGGAGGGATTACAACCGGGCCTATTCCGCCTACCGTGCCCTTCTGAGGGAATACCCCCGCTCCCCGGAGGCCCAGTACGCCGAAAAACGGATATCCCCCCTGTTGGCCCATCGGCCGAAGGAGGTGGACTACATCCCTACGGACGACATGATCGAAAAGAAATCCGCCATCGACATTCAGCCCGAGATCGAGCTGCCGGAGGACGAACAGGCCAAGAACCTCTACGCCGTTTCCCTGGGGCCTTTCGGCAAGCGTTCGGACGCCGCCGGTATCGCCCGGCTGATCGGCAGGGAATTCTCGCCGGTCAAAATCGTCCGCCTTAGGGACCGCTATATCGTCTACGCCGGCATGACCTCCTCCTCGGAAAACGCCTTCAGCCTGCGGGTGCGCCTGGCGGAGGAGTACGGCCTCAACGGCCGGATCGTGCGCATTTACCGGGATTCCAGCCGGCAATACATCTACGGAGACTGACGGGATGGATTCCAAACTCACGCCCATGATGAGGCAATACCTGGACATCAAGAAGAGCCACCCGGGAGAGATACTCTTCTTCCGTATGGGGGATTTCTACGAGATGTTCCTGGACGACGCCGTGAAGGCCTCGAAGATACTGGACATCGCCCTCACCTCCCGGCAGAACGACGTCCCGATGTGCGGAATCCCCTATCACGCGGCGGACAGCTACATCGCCCGGCTCATCAAGGCGGGAGAAAGGGTGGCCGTTTGCGAACAGATGGAAACGGTTCCCTCCGCGGGGAACGTGGTGCGCCGCGAGGTGGTGCGCATCATAACTCCCGGCACCGTGATCGAATCCAACCTCCTGCAGACCGACGGCAACAATTACCTCGCGGCGGTCATCATCGACCGGGAGCGCATCGGCCTGGCCTTCATCGACATCTCCACCGGGGATTTTTACCTCTCATCAATAGAAAAATCCTTCGACCTCTTCCGGGGCGAGATGACCCGCTTCAACCCGACCGAGGCGGTTCTCCGGGAAAGCGGCCTGCCGGACGACGGGCTCTACGGGGACTACATCCGCAACCGCGGCATCCCCCTCTACCGCATCAACGACTGGTTTTACGACACGGAATACATGGGGGGGATAATCCGCGAGGTGTTCGGCCTGGCCAATCTCAAGGGGCTGGGGATGGACTCCGACCTTGAGATCATCACGGCGGGGGCCATACTCCAGTACCTCCGGGACACCCACCGAAAGGCTTTCGCCCACCTGAAGCATCCCCACAGGATCATCTCCTCCAGCTACATGATCCTGGACGAGGCCACCATCGCCAACCTGGAGCTGGTTCAGAACTCCGTGGACGGCACGAGAAACCGGACCCTCTACTCCGTACTCAACTACGCCAGAACCGCCATGGGCAAGCGGACCCTGGAGCGCCATCTGCTCCAGCCCCTCACGGACGAGGGGGAGATAGAGCGGAGGCTCGACACGGTGCAGTATTTCCACGAATTTCACGACCTGTGCGGCCGCCTGCAGAAGATGCTCTCCGGCATACCGGATCTGGAGCGGATGATATCCCGCATGACCCTGGGCAAGGTCTTCACCCGGGACTACGTAGCCCTGAGGGACGCCCTGCGCACCGCCGCTGAGATCCGCAGCCTGCTGCTCCATCAGCCCCAGGAAGACATCAAGGCTCTGGCCAAAAGAATTGCGGACCTTACCGCCCTGGCGGACTCCCTGGAGGCGGCGGTGGAGGAGGAGCCCGCCCTCTCCCCGGAGGCCGGCCGGGTCATTCGAACGGGTTTCAACAGGGAACTCGACCGTCTCTACGGACTCAAGCAGGACGCCCGTACCTGGATACTGGAATACCAGGAGGAGGAGAAGAAGAAGCTTTCGGCCCCCTCCCTCAAGGTGCGGTACAACAGGGTCGTGGGGTATTACATAGAGGTCAGCAAGGGACAGACGGGAAAGGTGCCGGAGCACTACCTCCGCAAGCAGACCCTGGTAGGCTCCGAACGCTACACCACGGAGGAACTGCAGAAGTTCGAATCCGACATACTCAGCGCCTCCGACCAGATTATCCGGCTGGAGAACGAAGAGCTGGAACGCCTCCTTGCGGAGGTTCTCTCCCACCGCGACAAGATACAGGTCCTGGCCTCGGCCCTGGGGGAGCTCGACTTCTTCTGTTCCCTCGCCCTGAGCGCCGTGGAAAACCGCTTCACCCGCCCCCGCTTCGGCAGCGGGGGCGCCATGGTCGTGGCCGACGGCAGGCACCCGGTCGTGGAAAAGTATTACACCCGGGAGGTCTTCATCCCCAACGACATACGCCTGGACACCGACGAGAACACGGTGATGATCATCACCGGACCCAACATGTCGGGAAAGTCCACCTACATCCGCATGTGCGCGGTGATACAACTGATGGCGCAGGTCGGCTCTTTCGTCCCGGCTGCGGACGCCGAGCTCTCCATCGTGGACCGCATCTTCACCCGCATCGGCGCCTCGGACAACATCTCCCGGGGCGAGTCGACCTTTCTCGTGGAGATGAACGAGACAGCGGTCATCGTGAACAACGCCACCTCCCGGAGCCTCATCGTCATGGACGAGGTGGGCCGCGGGACCAGCACCTACGACGGCCTGTCCATCGCCTGGGCCATCGTGGAATACATAGAACGCTACATAAAGGCCAAGACCCTCTTCGCGACGCACTATCACGAGCTCACCGCCCTCTCAGGGAAGAAGGGCATAGTCAACAGCAATGTCATGGTCAAGGAGACGGTCAGCGGCGTGGAGTTCCTGCACAAGGTGCTGCCCGGCGCGGCGGACAAGTCCTACGGGATTCACGTGGCCAGGCTGGCGGGCATACCGAAGGAGATCACCTCCCGGGCCGAGAAAATACTGGAAAGGCTGGAGAAACAGTCCCGGCAGAAATCAACCGCCGGGCAAAAGGAACGGGAGGAGGAGGCGGAGCAGCTGGAGATCTTCAACGCCGCCAATCACCGGGTGATACAGGCCGTGCGGAACATCGACCTGGACAGCATCACCCCCCTGGAGGCCCTGAACGAACTGAGCCGTCTGAAAAAGATCATCGAATGACGACGGGCAGGAGCGGAGGTCACTTCACATAACGAAAATGCTCGATGGCCTCCACCTCGGTGTTGAAGACCTTGATGAAATTCTGCAGGTTTATGATTTTAAAGATATCCTTCACTTCCGGGGAGACATGGGCCAGGACTATATCCCCGTTGTTCTTCCGGGCCAGCTTGGCCGCGTTTAT
>CALCJG010000064.1 GCA_937967705.1 uncultured Spirochaetia bacterium | reverse complement strand
CTTTTTTGGAGACCCAAATTATTATGTCTCATGGCTCTGGTGTAGATAGGCATGTATTCCCTGGGAATGCGTATTGGTCTCGGGGGGATTATTGCGGGTTCCCTCTATTTCATCGGTTAAGGTAAAAAGATGGGTGATGACGAAAGGATAGGCAATGACGTAGACGAGGAGGAGGGTGGGGCGCAAGAGGCGCCGGCAAGTACCGATACCTCACGAATTGTTAAAATCCTGCTCTGGGTCGTGGGAGCTGTTCTGGTTCTAGCGGCCATGCTGGGGACATCATGGCTGGTGGCCAGTTATATCCAGGAGAAGAAGTATCAGCGGGAGCAGGATATTGTCGTGGCGCCTCCTCCGCCACCGCTGAAGCATTTCGATATTCCGACATTCTCAGTTTCGACGAATGACCCGGAGCCGCACTTTGCCAAGATAACCCTTTCTTTGGGGTATGAAGACAATCCGCAGCTGAATGCAGAGCTGGTAAGCCGCATGGTTGAGTTTCAGCATGTAGTGAATATCATCCTCAGCGGCAAGAAATATGAGGATCTTAATTCCAAGGAAGAGAAAATTGGTTTGGCCGAGGAGATCAAGGCGCATGTGAACGTGCTCCTTATCAACGGTAAGATCAAGGAAGTCTATTTTAAAGAATTTATGGTCAATTGACCGAAGGGGGGATCCCTTTTGGTGGCTGATCCGCTTGAGGTTGTATATATTATAGTCAGCGACAGGGGGCATTGGGTACAATCGGTTCACTTTTCCGGAATGCCCCCGGGGAACGTTTTTTGATGGAGGATATCTATGGGCGACGGATCATTGTCCCAGGACGAAATTGATGCCCTATTGCAGGGGGCTGAGGATTCGTTATCGGCTCCAAGTTCGACGCCGGCTATGGATATGTCCTCCGGTGCAGGGGTTCTTTCTCCGGTGGAGAGGGATTCTCTGGGAGATCTTATCAACGGAAGCATGGGGACTGTTGCGCCGTCCCTTTCCGCTTATCTCGGAAAAAATATCAAGATTTTCAACGCCCTGGTGGAGGTCAAGTCGGCCAATGCCATCCGCAGTGATTTCGGAAGGCAGTATGTCCAGGTTGCCATGGATTTGACGGGAGGGCTTCGGGGGAAAAACCTCGTTTTGTTCAACCTCCAGGATGCTGGAGTGATCTCCTCCCTGATGATGGGGGATGACAGCGGAACCCCTCCTCCGGATCTCACGGATGCGCATCAAAGCACCATACAGGAGTTCGTCAGTCAGATGATCTCCGCCAGCGCGACGCAGTTCAGCGACCGAATCGGAAAGGCCATCGGGACGACGGCGCCGAACATTTCTCTCGTCAACAGTGCGGCTGATCTGCAGCTGCCCCCCGGGGGTGAGCTGGTCAAGATAACCTATAGTCTGAATATTGAAAACCTCGTTAAGTCGAAATTTTATCATATCATGGAAATCCCCCTGGCTTCGGAACCGGCAAGGACTTCCATGGCGGGGATGGGCGGAGGCATGCAGCCCTCGTTTCAGGCCCAGCAGCCGATGCAGCCCACATCGGGAATGGGGCAGGTCGGTATCAGTCCGGTCAAGTTTCCCCCGCTCGGTGAAGGGGTCCCGCAGGGGGTTGGCGGCAATATCACCCTCCTAATGGATGTCCCGTTAACGCTTACCGTGGAGCTCGGTAGAACCAGGCAGTTTGTTAAGGATATCCTGGGTCTGGGGGAAGGGTCCATCATCGAACTGGACAAACTGGCAGGTGAGCCGGTTGACCTTCTGGTTAACGGCAAGCTTATCGCCCGGGGTGAGGTTGTGGTTATCGATGAAAACTTCGGTGTCCGTGTTACCGATATCGTCAGTCCTGCTGAGCGTCTGGAAAAAATGCAGTGATTTCGTATGTAGTGGGGAGTTTTGTGAAGGGTGCAATACCGACCTTCGAAGAGACATAATATCCCATTGTCCCTTATCGAATTTATCGGAAAAGGAATCTCATGGCTTTAGAAAAAAAACTTTTATCTTTAAAAGTGGAGAGTGCAGGGATTGCCTTTGCAGTATTTTTTTTCACCTTTTTTGTCTTATGTCCCATTAATCTGTCGGCAAAAGCAAAAAGCGAAAAGCGGAGACCGAAAAGTACCCCTGTTGCCGTAAAGGAGAAAGAGGATTTACATGCTGAGGCCCCTGCTAAGCCTTCACAGGTGCCTGAAAAAACAGTCGAGGCCCCGGCGGCGGACGCAAAAAAACCTGGAGAGCCAGCAGAGGCCCAGAAGGCCGAAGGAAAGGACAGCTATACCCTTTATGAGAGATATGAAAAGCCCATTGAAGAGGCCGGTGAATCGACAGGATGGCTGATATTTAAGACATTGTTCGTTCTGGGCAATCTTGTCGGAGGGTTTTATTACTTTTTCCGTTTTGTAACAAAGAAGGTCGGAATACAGGTTCTGGGGAGGGATGTCGTTCGTGTACTGTCCGTTGTGCCGATAGGGCAGAATAAATCCCTGCAGGTGGTGGATCTCGCCGGCCGGCTCATGGTCCTTGGTGTATCCGACAATAACATCTCCCTCATCTCAGAGATCAAGGATAAGGATGAAATCGACAGAATTCGGATCCTCAGCTCCAGGTCGGAGCCTGTTGAACCGGGAGGATTTCAGCAGTATATAGTCAAACAAATGGGTAAGTTTCTCGGTAAAAACAAGGGTTCCGGGGCGGTATCCGATGGAACAGGCGGAGCGGATGAGTCCGAGATGGACAGGCTGGAGTATCTGCGGCGTCAGAGGGAAAGACTTAAGAAGATGAATGGTGATTATGAGAAATAAGGCCGTTATCGTTTTACTGCTGACCGGGGTGGTTCTGTTCGCGGGTGTGCCAGAGGCGCGGTCTCAGCAGGGGGGCGGAGTGAGAATGCCCATCCCGAAGATTACCTTCGATATCAAGGAGGCGCAAAAGCCCAAGGATGTAGCCTTGAGCCTCCAGATACTCTTTCTGCTGACAATACTTGCCCTTGCTCCATCCATCATCATCATGATGACAGCCTTTACGCGGGTGGTCATCGTGCTCGATTTCGTAAAACGGGCCCTCTCTCTTCAGCAGATGCCGCCGCAGCAGGTGATCGTGGGCCTCTCGATCTTTCTGACTGTTTTCATCATGATGCCCACCATAAATGAATTCAACGAAAAAGCCCTCCAGCCCTACATGAAGGGGCAGATAAATAATGAGAAATTTTACGATCAGGGGATTCAGCCGTTTCGTAAATTCATGTTCAAGCAGACGCGGAAGCGGGATATCGCCCTGTTCATCGATCTGGCGAAACTGAAAAAGCCAAAGAATGAGGATGAAGTGCCGACGTATTGCTTGATCCCGGCTTTTATGATCAGTGAACTCAAGCGCGCCTTCGAGATTGGAGTCTATATTTTCATACCCTTTATCGTCATCGATATGATTGTGGCGAGCGCCTTGATGGCCATGGGCATGATCATGCTTCCGCCGGTAATGATCTCACTGCCGTTTAAGATCGTGCTCTTCGTGCTGGTGGACGGGTGGAATCTTCTCACCTATGAATTGGTGAAGTCGTTCGGATAGGGATCAGGGGAAGCCTTTATCAAGTTTGCAAAAGGAGAAGGAGCGTGACTGATGCTGAAGTGATTAAAATATTAAGGGAGGCTCTTATGACGACTATTGTCGTATCGGCTCCCATACTGGGTGTGGGGATGATTGTGGGTTTGATCATTTCCATCTTTCAAACCACGACCTCCATTCAGGAGCAGACGCTAACCTTTGTGCCTAAGATCATCGCGATCTTTGTCGCTATTGTCGTCTTTGCCGCCTGGATGATCCATACGCTGGTGAATTATACGAAGAATGTGTTTCTGATGGTAGGCAAACTGGGAACGGGATGAGCGGATGGAGTATTTCGTATACCATTTTCAGGTATTCCTTCTCATCATGGTGCGCATGACTTCCATGATGGTCGTGGCCCCCTTTTTTTCAAGCGGGGTTTTGCCGTTTAAAATAAGGACGATATTTTCGTTTCTCATTACTATAGTGATTTTCCCTGTGATAGCGGTCAAGGGTTATAAAATAACGGGTGATATGGGACAGTACACGCTGCTTATACTCCAGGAGGTGACGATCGGTCTCTTTATCGGTTTTCTCGTATCCGTTATCTTTTCCGCTTTTCAGCTTTCCGGTCAGTATTTCGCTGTGCAGATCGGTTTTGGCATCAATGAGGTGCTGGACCCTCTCGGGCAGATTTCCATTCCTCTTGTCGGGCAGCTCAAGAATCTTATTGGTCTGCTGGTCTTCATGGCCATTGGAGGACATCATTTCCTGATCCGGGCTGTATACCGGTCTTATGAGCTGGCGCCAGTGTTCCGGCTGGAAGGCAAAGCCGCCAACGAGTTCATGAAGTTTTTGGCATACACCTTCAGCGGCATGTTTGTTGTTGCTTTGAAAATTTCACTTCCGATAGTTGCCACTGTCTTTCTGGTGTCGGTGAGTATGGGGATTTTGGCCAAGGCGGCCCCGCAGATGAACATCATGATGCTGGGGTTTCCCTTTAAAATCGTTGTCGCCTTCGGCGTTATGATTCTTACTGTTCCGCTGATCATCAGAATCATGCAGGTAACTCTGGAGAGGAGTTTTAATTTTATTTCCAAGGTGTTAATCTATTGGCCTTCCTGAGCGCACTGGACATCTTTCTGCCGGGTATCGGCAGGAAAAGCAGAAGCGATGATGACCTGAGCCGTTTTCGCTTTGACCTTCAGCTCTTTGCCGCAGAGGACGAAGGGCGGACTGAAGAGCCTACTGAGAAAAAACTTCGTGAGGCCAGGGAGAAGGGGCAGGTCGCCAAGACGCAGGAGTTGCCCCAGGCCGTTGTCGTTATTTTCAGTTTTCTGGTAATATTTTTTCTCGGGGCGTGGATATACGATATCATGGCGCGGATGACGAAATATTACATGTCGTCATTCAAGACCTTCTCCCTATCACAGAGCAGCATTTTGAAGGAGTTCTATGCCGTGACGATTGAGTCGGCCAAGGTTTTACTGCCTCTTTTCGCCGTTTCTTTCCTGGCGGCGCTGTTGGCAGAGGTGGCTCAGGTGGGGTTTCAGATTTCGACGCATCCCCTGAAATTCGACTGGAACAAGATCAAATTCGATCCGGCCACCATTATGAAGAAAATCTTCTTCTCGAAGCAGGTCGGCATGAATCTCTTCAAATCCATTTTCAAGGTGCTGGCCATCGGGCTTATCGCATACCTGATCATCAGCAGCGATTACGAGGAGATACTAAAAACGCCTGATGTATCAGTTGCTATGGCGATGAGGATCGTCGGAATCATGTCACTTAAGATTATTCTCTGGTCGGCAGTGCTTTTACTCGTGCTTTCCATACCCGATTACATCTTCCAGAAGAGGGAGTTTATAGAATCCCTTAAAATGACCAAGGAAGAGATGAAGGAAGAATGGAAGGAAACTGTGGGAGACCCTCATATCCGGGCACGGTTGAGGGAGATGCAGCGGGAAATCGTGATGCGCAACATGATCAAGGAGGTTCCCAAAGCTGATGTCGTCGTTACAAATCCTACTCATTATGCCGTGGCGCTGCAGTATGATAATCTGTCCATGGATGCACCTACAGTGATCGCTAAGGGGGTGGACAGTATGGCTTTGAGGATCCGGGAGATCGCAAAGGAAAACTCAATTCTTATTGTGGAGAACCGGCCTCTGGCTCAGGAGATGTATCGGCGGCTTGAGATCGGGGATATCATCCCGGAGGATCTGTTCTATGCCGTTTCTCTGGTCTATGCCGAGCTGTATCGGAAACGGGGTTATCAGCAACAGGCAATTTAGCGGGAGATGCGTGGAGTTTTGTTTCTGCCAGAATGGAATGCGATTTTTGAGGCGCGTCGTCTGGTATCAAGCATAAAGGAATAAAAGTAGATGGCAAACACGGGAAGACTGTCGTTGCTGACCGATAACCTGGCCTGGATGCAGAAAACGGACATCCTGGTGGGGCTTGGCGTGATTGTAGTCGTCTCCATGCTGGTGATCCCGCTGCCCACTGTGCTGCTGGATTTCTTCATGGCGATAAGCATCATGATCGGACTGTTGACGCTCCTGGTGGTCATGTTCGTTCAGCGTTCCTTCGATTTTTCCGTGTTTCCTTCGCTGCTGCTGGTCTCTACGGTATTCCGTCTGGCGCTCAACGTTTCATCGACGCGGCTCATCCTGCTTCAGGGATCGACTTTTGACGGCAAGATCATACGGGCCTTCGGCGATTTCGTCGTCGGGGGCAACTACGTTGTCGGTTTTCTTATATTCATCATCCTGACGGCGGTGCAGTTTATCGTCATAACAAAAGGCGCCACGCGTACAGCGGAAGTGGCGGCCCGTTTTACCCTGGATGCGATGCCGGGCAAACAGATGAGCATCGACTCGGATTTGTCAAACGGCATCATTACGGAAGATGAGGCAAAAAAGAGGAGGACGGAAATAAGGCGCGAGGCGGATTTCTACGGGGCCATGGATGGTGCCTCGAAATTCGTCCAGGGTGACGTCAAGGTGGGCATCATCATCACCATTATCAATGTCGTTGGCGGATTTATCCTGGGCATGGCCGTTCGCGGCGAAACCTTCGATGTGGCTCTCAAAACATATACGCTTCTGACCATCGGAGACGGACTCGTCAGCCAGATCCCTTCGCTTTTGATCACCACGGCAACAGGTATTATCGTCACCCGGGCCGTTTCGGATGAGAATCTGGGAACGGATCTGGCCAATCAGCTGGGGTCTCAGCCGAGGGCCCTCTTCATTACTGCGGGTGCCCTGGGCGCTTCCATACTGATACCCGGCTTTCCCAAGATCTCGCTGCTTATGATAGCCGTCGGACTTGGTGCTCTCGGTTACATCATGCAGCAGAACAAGGATGATCAATTCGAGAAAACCAAGATCGAGGAGAAAGAAGCCGCAATGCGGGAACACAAGCCAGAGTCGGTCCTGCCCCTCATTCAGGTGGATCCCATGGAGGTCGAGATCGGATACAACCTGATACCGCTTGTGGACCCGGAACAGGGCGGTACGCTTCTGGAACGGATCACCAATATCCGGAGGCGCAGCGCCATCGATATGGGTCTCATCGTCCCTCCCATCCGGATCCGGGACAACATGGAGTTGGAGCCCAGCTGTTACTCCATCCTGATCAAGGGGGTTGAGCTCGGCAGCGGTTCATTGCAGGTGGGCAAGCTCATGGCCATGGATCCTGGGGATGTTCATGAGAAGATTGAAGGGCTGGAGTTCACGGAGCCCGTGTTTGGGCTGAAGGCCATATGGATCGACGCTGATGCACGGGACGTTGCTGAGAGGAAGGGGTACACGGTTGTGGACTGCCCCACCATCATAGCTACCCATCTGACCGAGATCATCAAGCGGCATGCCGATGAGATTCTGGGGCGCCAGGAGGTACAGCAGCTCATCGATAGCATTAAAAACGATTATCCCGCAGTGGTCGGCGAACTCATCACTGAAAAGAAGATGTCCATCGGGGAGATACAGAAAGTGCTGCAAAACCTTCTGCGGGAAAGGATTTCCATACGCAATATTGTCACGATACTGGAGACGCTCTCCACCTATGTCAATTACACCAAGGATCCCGGCATGCTGACGGAGTATGTGCGAATTGCCCTTGCCCGCCAGATATGCAAGGACTATCTCGATGAGAATAATACGCTTTCCGTGATCACTATCGATCCGGAAATCGAGAACGTTATCCGCTCCTCCATTCATGAGGATCCCGTCGAGGGTCGTGTGCTGGGTCTCGACCCTGATACGCATCAGACCATCATTGAATCCCTGCTCGATGCATATAAGCGTACCAAGAATGCCGGTTACATACCGGTCTATCTTGTTTCACCGCATATCAGAAGCGTTACCTTTGCATTGCTCGAGCGGGAGGTCCCCGACGCGGTTGTGCTTTCCTATAATGAGATAACCGGCCAGGTAAAAGTGAATGTTATCACATCAGCCCTGATACCGTCAGGCGCCTGATGATTCAGTGAAGATATAAAAAAACGGTGAAGGAGAAGAAGCAATGAGATATGTCAAAATCAGGGCCAAAACCTATAACGAAGCCATGATGAAGCTGAAAATGGATCATGGTGACGATGCCATACCCATCAGTCACAAGTATGTAAAGGAAGGGGGGCTGTTCAATTCAAAAATGTTCGCCAAGGACGTTGTGGAGTTGACTGCTGCCATACAGGAAAAGAAAACTCCCGCCCGGGAAAAGATAGAAAAAAAGGGGAGAATCGATATTACCGTAGGTGATGAAACGGTGAAGAAAAGCGTAACCCCCAGAGTTGTCACGGATCTGAATGATGCGGCGCCCCGGGAAACTCCCATGAAATCCGCCGTCAATTCCTTCCTGGGAAATCTGGAAGCGGATATCCGCGCAAAAAATGCTGAGAATGATGAAGAGCCGGTTGCTCCCGTGACCGTATTGCCTCCCGCTACCGTTACCATTACCAAGGAGGAATTCTCATCCTTCAAAAAATTCGAGAAGGAATTCCATGAGATCAAGGAAACACTCAAAAGGATGATGGACCAGCATGGGAGGGAAGGCGAGCGTCATGGGAAGTGTCAGACGGAGGAAGACAGGCTCCTTGACCCGTACAGGCTTATTCTTAAAAACAATGAATACGATCACGAGGAATCCAATCTGATCATGGAAGAAGTCAGGAACTCCATGAGCAGGGAAGACATGAAAGACAAGTATAAGATAGAGAAGAGCCTCAAGGAATTCCTGAAAAGCAGGATTGTTACCAAGGGGCCTATTAAGATGGGTCATAAAAAGAAAGTGATTATGTTTTTCGGGCCCACCGGTGTGGGGAAAACCACAACCATGGCCAAGCTGGGGGCGATCTACGCTCTTCGGGAGGGGCACTCGGTTTCCTTTATCACAATAGACAATTACAGGATTGCCGCTACGGAGCAGCTGAAAAAATATGCCGAGATCATGAAGATACCCGTCCATGTGGTCAATGATCAGCGGAATTTCAAGGACATTTTGGAAAAGGAAAAAGCGGAAATCATCATGATAGACACGTCGGGCAGAAGTCACAGGAACGAGCTGAAAATATCTGAAATCAAGAGTTTTGCGGATGTTGTGGAATATGATTTTGAGAAAATTCTGTGCGTCAGTGCCAATACGAAAAAGATTGATGCCGGAGATATATTCAAGGCTTTTGACAAGATCCACTTCGACAGCCTGATCATTACCAAGGTGGACGAAACCAGCTATATTGGGAATATAATCGATGTTGCCGATAAGTATAAAAAGCCCATTGCCTATTATACAAACGGGCAGGAGGTTCCCAACGATATAGTTGTTGCCGATGCGGATAAAATCATTAACTTAATCATGGGGACACAGACCAACTAATACAGGAGACAGGGAATGGATCAGGCTGCGAATTTAAGAAGACTGGTACTGGAAAACAATCTTGTCAAGAGAACGAAAACGATCGCCGTGACGAGCGGAAAAGGGGGGGTCGGGAAATCGAGTCTCTCAGTGAGTCTGGCCATTGCTCTGGCAAGAAACGGCGTGTCTGTAACACTCCTTGATGCCGATCTGGGGCTGGCGAACATAAATGTCATACTGGGGATCATTCCAAAATACAACCTGTATCATGTGATCAAGGGGAAGAAGAAACTCAAGGATATCGTCATTGAGGTTCCCGAGGGGATAAAGATCATTGCGGGCGCCTCCGGATTCCATCAGCTGGCCAATCTGGATCAGAAGCAGCGTATGGACTTCATTGAGTCGGTATCAGAGTTGGATTCCGATGATTACATGATCATTGATACCGGTGCCGGGGTGTCACAGAACGTCCTGAGTTTTGTTCTGGCTGCAGATGAGGTGATCGTGGTTACGACTCCCGAACCGACCGCTATTACGGATGCCTATGGAATCATAAAATCCATAGCCGCCCAGGTGCCTGATAAATCGATCAAACTGATCGTCAATAGAGTGCAATCGGTTTCCGAGGGAAAACGTGTGGCACAGCGGGTCATCAACATTGCGGGACAGTTTCTCAATATCAAGGTGGAAAACCTTGGTTTTGTGTTTGATGATGTTTATGTGGGCAAATCCGTCAGAAATCAGAAGCCTTTCATCGTCAGCTATCCGAAATCCAAGGCCTCTGTCTGCGTATCGATAATCGGAGACCGTATCACGAACAGGGAAGTGGAGGAGGAAAAAGGATCCGGACTGGCCAGTTTCTTCAAGAACATGTTCCGTTCCGGCGACTCTGAAAAAGAGGAGGAATAGAAAAATAGCTTGATTTGTTTAACTCCTTTGGTATTTTTAAACTGAAAGGTCTTATTTGTCAGGTAATCTATGATTTCAAGGGTAATCAACATTCGTGAGTTCGATCTAGAGGTGAAAGCCGCCGTGCTCTTCGGCCTTTCGGCCCTTGTTCTTTCGACTCTGATCGGAGTAATTAGCGGTAACGGGTTTTCAGCGGTACTGTTAAAATCGTTTTTAATGACGATGGTTTTTGCCGCACTGGGTTACGGGATAATAACTGTCGTCAAAAAATTCGTACCGGAACTCTATGAGGTCATGGCTGCTCCCGGGGCCGTGGAGGGAGCGCCGGGGCATGGGGATGACCGGGCTTCCATGGGCGGCAGGGATGCGGAGAAGGTATCCATCATGTCGGAATCGAAGAATGAAGGGAAGGATGATGATGCGGCCGGAGAAGAGGAGTTCGTTCCCATGAAGGATTCCGATTTGCCCAAATATACCTATGATGACAGCATTGACAAGGGGAAGATGGGGAAGCATGTCGTTGTTAACGAGCGAAAAATAAAACACGAGCCGAGACTCATGGCAGAAGCTATCAGAACAATGATCCGAAGAGACAATGATTAAAGACGGGTTGGGGGGTTATGAATAACCAAAAATTCAAAGAGTATGACGAGATAGGCGAGGAGGAGCTCTGGAAACGGTATTCCAAGGCCAAGGATCAGGATATCCGGGATTATTTCGTCGTGAAATACTCACCGCTGATAAAGTACGTGGCGGGAAAGATCTCCATAGGTATGCCTCAGAGTATTGAATTCGATGACCTCGTCTCCTATGGCGTATTCGGTCTGATCGACGCCATCAGCAAATTCGATCCCAACCGAGGTATCAAATTTAAAACCTATGCCATGACCCGGATCAGGGGGGCGATCTTCGATGAATTGCGTTCCATTGACTGGATTCCCCGATCCATTCGCCAGAAGGCCAAACAGATTGAGCAAGTTATTACCGATCTTGAAAACAAGCTCGGAAGGACTGTTGAGGATGATGAGATAGCTCAGGAACTGGGAATTTCCATGGACGAGTTCCAGGTACTTCTGAATAAACTGAGCGGGACCTCCCTACTATCCCTGAATGATATCTGGTATCTTGGGGACGACAGTGACGAACTCTCAATCCTGGAAACCCTGGAAGCACCGGAGAACATGAATCCCGACATACTTATCGAGAAAGAAGAGATTCGGGACTATATCATCGATGCCATCAAGAAACTCCCCGACAAGGAGAAGAAGGTAATTGTCCTCTACTATTATGAGGATCTTACGCTTAAGGAAATAGGCGATGTCCTGGAGGTCACCGAGAGCCGCGTATCACAGCTGCACACCAAGGCCATCATGAGGCTCAGGGGACGTCTGGGCAGGATCAAGTCGAATATCGTTGGTTGATGGAATGGGCAATCTCAAGGATCTGCTGCTGAGCATTGGTGATGATAGCGCAAGTCACGAAGATGAGATTGAAGTCTACGCTGATTCCGTCCGTCAGGCTCTTGAAATCGCATCAGATGAACTGGGTGTTGATGTTTCCAATCTGGATTATGATATTATGGAAAAGGGGACCAAGGGGCTGTTCGGTATGGGACGCCAGCCCTATAAGGTCCTGATCAGGCCTGTCAAAACCGATCACTCCTATGAGGACCTCGACAAGATAGACAAGAAGCTTTCCAAGTTCTCCGATGAAGACCTCGTTCTATCAAAGGAAGACAAGAATGTTGACAGCAAGGTCATCATCCGTGTTCTGAAAAGCGGTGTATGGCTTACGATAACGCCTCCCAAGGGCCGGGGTAGGAAACCGGACATCAATGATGTTGCCACCAGGCTCTTCTCCATGCAGATTACCAATTCAGATATGAAGAAAATTGAGAAAGAGGCCCGTAAGACCTCTGGAAACCCGGTGCGGGTTGCTGAATGGGTGCCCCGACCGGAGTGGGACGGAACCTTCTCAGTTGAGGTAACAGATGATGAGATGAAGGCATACATCCATTTCGTGCCCCCCAGGTTTGCCGGCCGGCACATGGATGTTGATGATGTGTTGAATACCTTGAGATCCAGCGGTGTGGTGGCGGGTATCAATGAGAAACGCATCCAGGAATACCTGGATGAGATGGATTATACGAAGCCGCTCCTGGCAGCGGAAGGGACTCCTCCGAGGCACGGCAAGGATGCCTATATCGATTATAAGGTCAAAATCGACAAGAGTCAGATTTCCTTCGAGGAAGACAAGGAAACCAAGAAGGTTGATTTCAAAGACCTGGATATCCTTGAGAACGTGGTAGTTGGGCAGGTCCTGGCCGTGAAGGTTCCAGCGGAAGAGGGTATTCCCGGAAGAAGCCTTACTAACAGAATTCTTCCCGCAAAGACAGGCAAGGACACACCCTTTAAACATGGGAAGGGAACCATTCTCTCCGAGGATGGGATGGAGCTGACCGCAGAAATCAACGGCCAGGTGGTTTTCCAGGCAGGCAAGATCAGTGTGGAGCCGGTCTTCTACGTCAAGGGGGATGTTTCTCTGGAAACAGGGAACATCGTTTTTCTCGGTTCCGTTGTCATTGCCGGGAGCGTACAGGACAATTTCATCGTAAAAGCCGCCGGCAACATAGAGGTGAGGGGATCCGTTCAGAAGGCGTTCCTGGAGGCGGAAGGGGATGTTATCGTCAGGCAGGGGATTGTGGGGCGTGATGAGGCCAAGATCGAGTCTACGGGAGGTTCCATATACACCAAGTTTATACAGGGAGCCAATATCATCGCAGAGAAGGATGTTGTCGTTGCAGAGGGAATTCTGCATTCCCATGTGGATGCTGGCGGAAGGGTTTTCTGCAACGGAAGAAAAGCCCGAATCGTGGGCGGGGTGATAAGAGCCGGCGAGGAGGTCAATGCCAGGTTTCTGGGCGCCGATGCCTCCACCAAGACAGAGGTGCGGGTTGGGATCAATCCCAAGGTCCATCAGCAGGTTGTCGATGTGGAAACGATCAAACACGAGGTGGAAAACGAGCTTGCAAAGGTAAAGAAGGACGTTACCACACTTACAGTGCAGAAGAACAATTCGGGGGGACATCTGCCCGCCGATAGGGAAGAGATGCTTACGAAACTGAAGGCTCAGCAGCAGAAATTGACGAATCGCCAAAACGAGGTTACCCTGGAACTCGAAGAGCTCAGAGCCTATCTGTCCATGCTGGAACAGAAAGGGAGAGTCTGTGCCGAGAAGACGCTTTTCCCGGGTGTGGATATCTTCATTAAGGATAAAAAATACGAGGTTAAGGACCCGTATAATCATATCAAGATAACACTGGAAGGGGATAACTGGAGGTTCTCCGAGTATGAGGCCCCCGTTCTTGATGATGAACAGAGTAAAATTATCAGTGTCAGAAAGCGAAGGTAATTTTCTGATCGTGGTTTCGCCTTCGTTAGAACCGTTTCATGAGGAGGTTATGTCATGACGGTAAAACCGATAGATCTTCAGACGCATATTAATCAGATGCATGAGGTGGCAAAGAACACCCAGGAAAGGAGTGCCGCGGCTGCGGTTCTCCAGAACGTATTGGATCAGGAATCCGAGGAACAGACGAGACTCGTCAATACAAAACTGGACGAAAACAAAAAGATGGAAAAAACGTCCATCACGCATGATGAACACGGAAAGAGAAAGCGCCATGGGAAGCGGAAGAAGGAAGAAGAAAGTCAGGAAGAAGATAAGGTCCTTACGGATGAAAGGATGGGCAAGTTCATAGACGTAAAGAAATAATCCGCGGCCGGCTCGACAAGGGGGGGTGTATGCAGTTCGTTTTGTTGATATTCGTTAATGTAATCATGATGGCCGTGTTCTATCTCGTGATCAGCTTGAAGCTTGAGAAAAAGGCCACGGAGTTTCGTGAAAGAAGATTTCGCAGAGAAATGGATGAGATTATCAATGATTTCAACCTCACTGCGGAGAGAAACATTTCCCTCATGGAGAAGCGCATTTCTCTCATGAAGATCCTTCTCGAAAAATCAGGACATTTAAAGGGCATCGATATTGTGAACCGGCTTGATGATACTGAGAGCTTTGAATCCCTTATGAAAAACAGCGGTTCGCATGAGGACCGGGCGGGAGAGAAGCCGGACATTATGAGCCAGAATACTGGTAAAGGGTCTATGAATATTCCTGCTGCTTCCGGGGGATGGATCCATGACTTCATGAGAGAATCGCGGAAGATCATGACCTCCATCGCACAGCGTATTCTCAACAGCATGGAGGGGGGGAGCCAACATACTGCAGATTCGCTGCAGACTCCCGGACCTGATCGGATGAAGAAGCTTCCAACCGAAAGACCAGGTGCCCCCGTTTTTTTGGAAACGGATGATCAGAACAAATATTTGCAGGATAAGCCGGCAAACATACCCCTGGCGAAGGATTTCAGCAGATTCAAGGACTATGTTGACGTCATTGAAACACCTGAAAAGGAAGAACCGATTCCAAGGCTGGATGAGAAGGGAATTACTGGTCTTTTCGAGACCAGTGAAGACAAATATGCCTTGATATCTGAGCTTTACACTCAGGGCTATTCCATTGAATTGATTGCCAAGTCCTCAGGTATCCCCATGGGCGAAGTAAAACTTGTCTTGAATCTAAATCAGGCCTGATTCCCTGACATGGCTTCTCATGATGATTATGCACCCCTTTTCGCTCAGGAAAACAGCTGAGCTTCGCTTTTATTCTGTTGACATAATTATTATTATGGCCTAAAATTTATACGCTTTTGCCCCTGCAAAGGTATGCCCGTTATCAGTAACAAGCATCTCATCAGAAAATTAATATTCGGTGGCTATGATAGAATTTAACAATATTAAACGGTTAAATGAAGAAGAGTTTCAGAGATTTGCCAAACTCATTTATGAGGAGAGCGGTATTTTTCTGAAGGATTCGAAGATCACCCTCCTTTCCAATAGGTTGAGAAAAAGACTGCAGGCTCTGAAGCTTGATTCTTTTTCTGACTATTATGATTATATCCATGGACTGAAGGATAAAACAAAGGAGATTGAGGCGCTGATCGATGTTGTCTCTACCAATGAGACCTATTTCTTCAGAAACGAGCGGCAGTTTGAGGCCATGAGTGAGTTTTGCTTCCCCCGGATTATGGAAGCCAAGAAGAACACAAGGCGTCTGAGAATATGGAGTGCCGGCTGTTCTACCGGCGAGGAACCCTATACCATTGCCCTCTGTGTATTGGAAAACATGCGGCTATTCAGCGGTTGGAATGTTGAGATTTTAGCAACCGATATTGCTCCTTCCGTGCTGGATTTTGCACGCAAGGGGGAATATTCGGGACGGCGTATAGAAAAAGTTCCTCCAGAACTGCTGAAAAAGTATTTCATTCAGGATAAGGAGTATCCGGAGCTCTTTACGGTCAAGGATGAGGTTAAAAGTCTGGTGAAGTTTTCCTACCTGAACCTTTTCAAGAGCGCCTATCCGGACAGTCTCGATGTCGTTTATTGCAGGAATGTCATGATATATTTTGACCGAGAGCATCAGAAAAAACTGGTGGCGGGATTTTATAAAGTGTTGTTAAAAACCGGGTACCTCTTCATCGGTCATTCGGAAACGCTGCATTCCATTTCTGATGATTTTTCATACATGAAAATCCTGGAATCGCCGGTTTATGTGCCACGGGAGGCTAAGAATGAACTTTAACCTCGTCAATGTGGGAATTGCTGACCTGGTGGTGGCCCGGGAACCGGACATTCTTCGAACGGTTCTAGGGTCCTGCGTGGGGATATGCCTTTATGAT
>CALCJG010000063.1 GCA_937967705.1 uncultured Spirochaetia bacterium | reverse complement strand
CAGTCCGTAGGGACGGGCCCCGGTGAAGCGGAGATATCCCGCTTGGAGCAGGGGGAGATAGGCGGGGTTGGCAAAGGCGCAGAGCCTGTGGGCGTCCCCCGTCGCGGTGTAGTAGGGGAAGAGGGCGGCGGGATCGCTGTCCCGGTACTCGAAGGCCGCCAGGGCCGGGAGGAGAAGGAGGAACAGGGCGGTCTTGATCATCGCAGGGTGCTCACGATGATGAATATGGTCTGGGATTCGCATTTGCGCTTTTCACCGCTGGTGGCCTCGATGCGGCAGAGGTAGAGCCCGGTGCAGACGGGCCTGCCCCGGCCCTCCAGGTTCCAGTCGAAGGCGAATCGTCCCGGGGGGATGTCCCTCTGCAGGGGGGATTCGTAGATCATCATGCCAATGGTACTAAAGATCCTGAAGCGGAGATTGCAGGAGGCATACACATCCAGCTCTATCCTCCCCCGACGCTCCAGCCAGGAGGTCCGCGAGCAGGTGATCCTCTTTTTCAGGGGCCGGAAGAGCCGCCCGTCCCGATCTCCGGAGAGAAAGAGGACGTTGGCGCGCCCCGGGGTAAGATAGCGGGTAACGCGAAAGTCCCCCGGGCCGTTGGTGTCGGCACTGCCGGTTCGGGCCAGGCTCTCGGTGGGGCCCAGCCCGTTCAGGCCTATGCCGATCATGGAGGACTGCGGGTCGTCCTCATTGAATCCGCTCCATTGCTCCTGACTGTGGACCTGCCGCACATAGGCGACGATGGTGGAATTAGGCGAGCCGTCCTGATTGGAGTAGGCGGCAAAATCCAGAATGCCTCCGTTGGCCGGCTCGTCGTCGGTGTCTATGGCGATCACGCCGTCGGTGTTCCAGAGGCTGGAGGAGTAGTTATTGCAGTAGAGATCCAGCACCCCGTTGCCGTTGCTGTCGCCGGTGCGGTCGGTTTCGTCCGGCGTAAAGGGGTCCGTCAGGTGGACCACGGCGAATCGGTCGTCGTAGGGGGTTTCCGGCCGGTCGTAGCTGTAGAGGGTGACCGCCTCGGCGGCCAGGGGCTCGTTGCTGCCGTAGTACATCGTCACGAAAAGGGGGGAGATGTCGAGGCTTTCCCGCTCCTCGCTGTAATAGAAGAGCTCTACCCAATCGCCGCCGGGGGAGTTGGTGGTGAACTCGTTGATGAGCAGCTGCCCCGCGGCAAGGGGGAGGGGGCAGAGAAGAACTGTCAGGATAAAGAGGTATTTCATGATATTGCTCCTGGGATCGCCGCCGGCTGCTCGATGCCTGGGTGATGTCTCGTTTTCTCTGGAACGGGAGTTTTTGACGGCCGGCTTTATCATGTATTACGGGCCAGGGGGACAGGGGAGGAAATTTTTTCTGCATCGATAGCATATCTCAATCGGGGCCATAGGGTCCCGGAAGCCGAAAAATCTCCCATACTTCGAACTTTACGTTGACATGCGCGTCCGAGGATGTATTTATAGGGACGAGTCTCTTCATCTTTCCGGGGTCAGAGCCTGGATGTCATCACCCATCTTACCAGGATACTCTCCCCCTCCGGCAGGGCGGCTATGTCACCTATGGGGCGCAGATACCTTCTCATCCTCTGGATAATCACCATTGCGGTCATCATCACCACGGGGCTTTACTACATGCCCCTGGAGGCGGACAAACCCCGTTTCTGGGAATCCCTTTACAGCACTCTGAGGCTTTTCATTTTCGAACGGGACCTGCCCACCTTTCCGAAGGCCTGGCCCCTCATCGCCATCTACTTTCTGGCTCCCCTGGTAACCCTCTCCGCCCTGGGAACGGCGGTTTCCTATCTCTTCCGGGTCTCCCCGATGCTCCGGACGCGCTGGATGAAGGACCACGTGGTGATCTGCGGAATGGGTCGCATCGGGAGGCTGATGGCGGAGGCCCTCAAGGGGTACGAGGTGGCCGTGGTGGGCCTGGACAACGGCAAGGCGGTGGACCTGGAGGAATGGGCCTACCGATGCCGGATCCCCCTGGTCTACGGGGACTTTCATCTCTCGTCGGTGCTCAAAAGATGCGGCGCGGCGAGGGCCCGTTCGCTCATCTTTACCAGCGGCGACGATCTCGTCAACGTGGAGGGGGCCTTCACGGCCTATGAGGCCTTCAGGACGTCGGAGGGGGATGTGCGGCTGATATGGACCCATGTGGCGGATGACCGGCTGGCGGATACCCTGCGCACAGCGGTGCGCACCGAGGGGAAGCTGGGCATACGCTTCTTCGACACCTACCACATCGCCGCCAGCCGAATGATCGAGGGCTATTTCGGCCATGAGAAGCGCCGCGGGCTGGAGGAGCTGGACATCGTGGGCTTCGGAAAGTTCGGCAGCGATCTCCTGGAGTTTTTGGCCGGGGATATGCAGCCGGACGAGACCTTCCTCATCCGTGTGGTGGACCGGGCGGACAGGGAAAAAATGGTTAACCGCTATGCCCGGCATTTACAAATGGAGGAGAGGGTGCGCTTCCTCAGGTCCGACATACGGGACCTGCCGGTGGAGGAGTCCAGGCGCCGGGTCTTCTTCCTCTGCACCGACGATGATCTGGGCAATCTCTCCCTGGCGCTCTCCCTCACGGAGAGGGTGTCCCCCGCGGCGGTTTATGTGCGCATGGATCACTGGCCCCTGCGCTCCGTGTCCCAGCATCTCGGCAGGGAGCACGGCATTGTCTTCCTCAATATCAACGACCTGATCGTGCAGGGCCTGAAGGATATCAACGGCATCTTTAAGGCGGCGGAGGAGAAGGATCTCAAACGGCTACTCTCCTGAAGGGGGCAGGGGTCTCTTTTCTCCTGGTGTACAACAACTGCTCAATGATCTGTTCCTCTGCATGCCTCCGGTCGAATCACTGTATATCGTTAAGGATTGTTTGGTATCTTCCAAGCTTTTCTCAAAGGAGTTCAAAGAGAGGGGATTTTGCCGCTTTTTTGTCGAAGGTCAGGGTAATGTCACAATCCTTTTCAACGGCAGAAAGACCAATGAGAATATCTTCCAGTTCGATTTTAGTCCTTTTTCCAGCCTGTATGAATTTCCCCAGCAGATCGGGGTTTTCAAAAACCAGTATCTTCATTAGGAGCAGAGATTCTAGGGCATTGAGAATTTCATCCCTCTGATATTCATAAACCGATTCCAGAACATAGATCATTTCCAGTAAAACGATTGTAGGGATATAAAACATCATTCCTTCTTTTTCCGCTTTGAGGAAAAGGGTTTTTACCGTCAAGGCCTGTTTCCGGTCATCATTGACTAAAAAACGGATGATGACGTTTGTATCCAGCCCTTTCATTTACTTTTTTCTCTTATGTTTTTCCTGAGGGCTTCATTCATTTCCTCAATGGAGATTTCTCTGCCTCCCTTTCGGGTTAAAATACCGAAAACGTCGGATACCGATCTGGAAACGGGAACCAGAATGACTTCTCCGTCCCTGATTCTGAAGTCAATCTTATCTCCCGTCTTAAGATTGAGTCTGTTTCTCACCATTTTGGGGATGGTTATTTGCCCTTTGCTTGTAAGGATTGAATGCGCCATATAGCCTCCTGTGATATCCTTACTTAAAGTAAGGAATAATCTTTGTTCTGTCAAGAGAATATTTGCTGTAAACAACTCTTTACCCGAGGATGCTTATATCAATGAGGCCTGCGGAACGGAGGATGATTCCTTAAAGAAATCCAATGACAGGAAAGAGGGTGATGTGATGCAAATTCGCGACAGATATCTATCCTGTATCCGATTTCCACTGAAAAGAAATTTGCCCGATGTTTAGCCGAGAGCAGAAACACATGGAACGCAGTCTTAGCCCAGTGCCCTCCTCATCAGCTTCTCGGATTCCTCAACGACGCTCTGCAGATAGGGCTTCTGCATAAGCGAGGGGCTCGCATAAATCGCATCCCCATAACGGCCGAACATTGCGCCGGAATGGGCCTCGATGTCGGGAGATACCAGCAAGGGGAGGATCCTGTCCGCGTATTCCTCCACGCTCTGAAAGAGCATACCGATGAGAAACTGCTGCAGCCGAAATAAAAGGGTGCCCTCGCCCAGGATGCCGGTGATGATGCCGGTCTTGATGATCCCCGGGTTCATGCCGTAGAAATTCACATCGGGGTAGCGGATCGCGCTGTCGAGCACCAGCGCCTCGTTGCCGATGACCGTGTTGGCATGGGCCGTTATCAGGCCGTATCGCTTTTCCGAATTGAAATCCTCCAGGCTGCCTTTCTGGTTTGCCCCCGGAAATCCCCAGACAAAAACCCGGGGCCGGGGCCGTCCGGCGCTGCGGTTTGTACCCATACGGGCGGCCACTTCACGGACCATGACGAAGCGGCTCAGGTGACTCACGGCCATGTCCCGTTCAATGCCCTCCGGGCTCGTCAGGCGCCGCCGCCCTGCCATGATGCCCTGGGTCATGATCAACAGGTCCAGGGTCTCCGCCGGCAGTTGGCGTGCCACCTCAAGAGCCGTTTTCATGCTGGACAAATCGGCCTGAAGAAAGCGGAGTCCCGGAAGCCCCTGGTCGCGAAAAGTCCGTCCGATCACCAGCACATCCGCCCCCCTGGCGGCAAGCCGATGAGCCAGCGCCCGACCGATGCCGCCGGTGCCCCCGATCACGGCGGCCTTCAATCCCGCGAGGGCGTCCGGGGGCAGGGTCTGCCGCCTCAACGGCAAATCCTGCCGGACTTTACCAAAGGACATCATGGGTTATCTCCCTTGAAATAGAAAAATTGGTTCCTGCTTCCGCCGGGGAATATTTCTTTTCCAACGAAACCATCTTCCGGCTATCCTAATAATGCATGAAAAACACCGATCTGGCAAATCAATTAGGGGATTTCTGAGAATATTGACCAAGTTTTGGGAGACTTATTAAGAAGCCACACCTCTGGCAATTGCACCGCCCCCCTTACCCTGGCGGAGAGACCTTGTACTGCTTGACAGACCCGGCGCTGGGCGTTAAGGTAGGGATCAACGACCGGGGCAAGCCGGTAACGCGGACCGAGTACCTCCCCTATGGCGAGACCTGGCTTACCGAGGGAGAGCAAAGTAACGCCCCGAAGTTCAACAGCCAGGAGCTGGACCGGGAGACCAATTTCTATTTCTACAACGCGCGGTACTACGACCC
>CALCJG010000062.1 GCA_937967705.1 uncultured Spirochaetia bacterium | reverse complement strand
GAGATATCCACTCGTGACTGGAGTTCAGACGTGTGCTCTTCCGATCTTTTCCATGTGACGTATCTTCCCTCATACGGTGCTGCCATGCGGGGAGGGACCGCCAACTGTACCCTCTCCATCTCGGACGAGGAGATAGCCTCGCCGGTTTCCTCCACACCGCATTTCGTCGTAGCCATGAATCAGCCGTCGGTACAGGCCTTTGTCAACCGGCTGGAGCCCGGAGGTCAGCTGGTCTACAATTCCAATCTCGTGTCCTCCATCCCGTACCGCGGGGATGTGGACCTCTTTCCCGTTCCCGCCAATCAAATCGCCAAGGATCTGGGTAACGAGAGATCGGCCAACATGGTCATCCTGGGGGCTTTCCTCAAACTTACCCAGGTTGTTAAAATTGAAACCATTTTTCAGAGTATAGATCTGATGATGGGTTCCAAGAAAAAGCTGGTGGAGATCAGCAAGTCAGCCATAACGAAGGGATACGACGGTTTCCCCTTTGAGAACAACGGCGCGTAAAGCGTACATAAAGTCAAGGAGATGATTTATGCCTATCACCCAGGTTAGCGTATCTGTCGCCAATATTCCCGGAAAGCTGAACGAAATCTGCGATATACTTGAGAACGAGGAGATCAACATAAAAGCCATCATGGCCTCTTCGGTACTCTCCCCGGTTCAGGTACATATGATTGTCAATAATCCCGAGAAGGCGGAGAATGTTCTCAAGAGCCACGGTTTTAACGTTTCCACCAAGGAGGTGATTGCGGTGGCCACTCCCGATCATCCCGGGGGACTCAACGCGGTTCTGCGCCCCCTCCTGGAAGCCCATATCAACATCGAAACCCTTTATCCCTTCATCAATCTCAAGGGGGATGAGGCCATCGTCATAGTGGAAGTGGACAAGATCAAGGAAGCCAAGGACGTATTAAAGAAGCACTGGGTGAAAACCTACAGCACGGACATCTACAAGATGTAATCCTTCGCCTGCATCCCGGGGACCGTCTCTCATCCTGCTGGTTCCCGGCGGTTTCGTCTCAATGATCCGAAAGGCTGGTGTTATGGACCGGGGAGAGCCCTCCCTTCTCTGAAGGCCGGGAGAGAAGATAGCAGATGATATATTCTTCAATGGTCTTTTTGGGGCCCATCAGCCGGGCCCGTTTCCTCACCTTGGTGTTGATGAGACGGTGACGGAAGGACCGGTAGAATTCCCGGGAATCATCAGGATCGTATCTGGGATAGGCGCTGCTTTCGCCTATGACCTGGAAGATATCCTCGGGGGAAAGGCAGTTCCTTTCGGTCAGCTCCATGAACCCCCTCAATCGCGAAATCTCCTCGAAACTTAGACCAAACAGAAATTCCTCCAGTGACGAGGTTTCTTCCTCCGTGGAAAGGGCCTGATCGATGAACTCCAGCCACAGGGGGTCCAGCCCCTGGGATAGCTTGAAGAGCTCGGTAAATCCCATAAGGGTTCCGAAGGCGGGCTTGAGCTGCTCCCGGGCCTTCCAGATGTTGCTCAGGATGGGGGCAAATTCCCTGATGCCGTGGTCCAGCCTGTATTCCCAGATATTTGCCAGCAGATACCCTGCGTTGGTTCGTATGTGCATGGAGTTTTTCCGGTCCTCGATGATCGAGAGAAAGACCTCCTCGGACATCAGGGTGAAGATGTTGTTGGAGATGATCATCTTCAGCTCGTGCAGAACGTCCTGTATCTCCCGGGAATCACCGATGCCTTTTGCCAGATAGAGGAACATGTAGAAGAAGTTGATCTTGGCGATGAGGAAACCCTTGCCCACGAGTGCTTTCGTGGGAATGTGCAGGATCAGATCCGGGTCCTCCTTCATGCAGAGCATATCGATCAGGGTCTCCACGGAACGGGAGATGTTTCCCAACTGCTGCTTTCCCATGATGGGGGGGTACATTGATATGGCTTCCGCCAGGTCCTTGAGAGCGTTGCGGGAGTGCTCGATGGAATCCCGGTCGGAATTTCTCTTTTCCCTTTTCAGAATGTCGAGGAACTGGTCCAGAAGTCTTTTTTCCTCTTTATGAAAGAGTATGATCTTTTTCATCGGATGGTCTTTATCCCCACACGGTATCGCCGGTTTATGAGCATAGCGCTTATGAAGATGTTAGCCTTTCTCTTGTAGCGTGAAAAAGAGAAAAATGCAACAACATTCTCTTTTTTATCATCGGGGATAACCAGTATTTCTTAAACGGGGAATTTTCTTGACGAGACAGGCGGGGAAAAAAATCCCCCGGGGCCTTGCCGCCGGGAGATTTTTCCATTCCGATGTTCCTGTGACCTCCGGAGGACCGCTGCTATTTGTCCTTGAACTGAGGTTCCCGTTTGCCCAAAAAGGCCTCCACGCCTTCGTTCTTGTCCTCGGTCTCGCAGAGTGTGCCGAAGAGATCCCTTTCGAACTTCTGAGCGGCCATGAATTCCATGTTCAAGCCCTCCTTGACGGCTTTCATGGCGGCCTTGACGCCGTTCCTGCCCTTGGCGGCGATGGCCTTGGCCAGCTTTCGGGCCTCTTCCACTACCTCTCCTTTGGCCACGGCGCGGTTGACCAGACCGTAGGTCTCCGCCTGACGGCCGGTAATGAAATTGCCGGAGAGAACCAGCTCGTAGGCTCTTCCCTTCCCGATGAGCCGGGGTGTCCTCTGTGTGCCTGCGTAACCGGGGATGATCCCCAGCTTGATCTCGGGCAGTCCCATCTGGGCGCTCTCGTCGGCCAGTCGCATGTGGCAGGCCAGGGCCAGCTCCATGCCGCCTCCGAGACAGAAGCCGTTGATGGCGGCTATGAAGGGCTTGTCGGCGTTGTCGATCATGTTGAAAATGTCCTGGCCGTTGATCAGGTAGTCGCTTCCCTGTTGTGCCTTTGTGAGACCCTTTACCTCGCGGATGTCCGCACCGGCGATGAAGGCCTTCCCGGCTCCGGTGAAGACCACCACTCGGACCTTGTCATCCGCCAGGGCCTTGGTTACGGTGTCCTTGATATCTCCCAGAACCGGTGTGCTCAGGGCGTTCATGGGGGGATTATTGATTTCCATAAGGGCAATGCCGTTTTCGTCCACGCTGTAATAACAGGCTTTTCCTTCGTTCACTGTTGCCATATCTTGTCTCCTTGAATAATAATGATAGTATTTCGGATATGAATTCTGAAGTGCCTCCGCTCTCTCCGCCCGGAGGGGTCATTCCCGGCTGGCTCGCGGATAATAATCACCCCAAATAAGGATCGGAAGGACGGTAGGACTATTATGCCCTTCAGGGAAGCGCCGCTGTCAAATAAAAAAAGCGGTTTCCCCTTCATTAATCTGTTTGACTTTGTTCCGGCGATGAGACAATGTCTTAACGCTTTCTTGCCGGCCCCCATTCCATGTTACGAAATCATGAATTTGTTGGATTTTCCAAAGGCCGTGTTAAATATTTCTCGACAATTATGTCACCTTATAGTATGTGAGCCGAGTTTACGAGGTGAAGATGGAAGAAGCCCATTTCAGAATTGAGGTCTGTTATAAAACTGAGGATGCCCGCGGGCGGGCCCTGCTGTCTAAACTGCAGCGGCTCGGCTACAGCCTGGAAAAGGTGTATCTCTCCGACAATTATCTGGTCAACGGGGAGATGAGCGGGGAACAGATACGCCGGGCGGCGGAGATGCTTACGCAGCCCGTAACCCAGATCAGCTGCATCAATCAGCCCTACGATCCGCAGGACTTCGATTATGCCGTGGAGATCGGATACCTGCCCGGGGTGACTGACAACGTTTCCCATACGGTCCGCGAATCCCTGGAGGACCTGCTTAAAAGGGATTTCGATCCCGAGAAGGGGGTCTTCAGCTCCACAACCTATTTTTTGAAGGGCCGTTTGAATCAAGCCGATGCGGAAAAGATCGCCCTGGAGCTTCATAACCCCCTCATCCAGCGTATGAAAATTCTCACGGCGGAGCAGTACCGAAAAAACGGCGGGATGGGAAGAGTCATCCCCGTCGTGAGGATGGAGGAGCATATCGAGGCGGATGTCGTGGATCTGAATATCCCCGATGCCGACCTGGAAAGACTGGGCAAAGAGGGAATCCCCGACGCAGACGGGAGCCGGAGGGGGCCTCTGGCCCTGGATATGGTTTCCCTGGGGGTGATCAAGGACTACTTCGCCGGCAAGGAGAGGCGCAATCCCACTGATGTAGAGCTGGAATCCATCGCCCAGACCTGGAGCGAGCACTGCAAACATACCATTTTTGCCGCCCGGCTCGATGATGTGGAGGAGGGAATCTACCGGCGCTACATCAAGGAGGCCACGCTGCGCATACGCCGGGAAAAGGGCGTTAGGGACTTCTGCGTATCGGTTTTTGAGGACAATTCCGGCGGTATCGATTTCGATGAGAACTATATAGTATCGGACAAGGTGGAAACGCACAACAGCCCCAGCGCCCTGGACCCCTTCGGAGGCTCTATCACCGGTATCGTGGGGGTCAACCGGGACGCCATAGGTTTCGGTAAAGGGGCCAAGCCCATAGCCAACCGGTACGGTTTCTGTTTCGCCGATCCCTTCGATGAGAGGCCGCTCTACCGCACCAGGGAAAGCCAGTCCCGCCTTCTCTCACCACGGAGAATCATGGAAGGAGTGATACACGGTGTTAACGTAGGGGGCAACTGCTCCGGCATACCGACCCCCCAGGGGTTTGTCTACTTTGATGAAAGGTATAAGGGCAAGCCCCTTGTATTCGTGGGAACCGTGGGACTCATCCCCAAAACCGTGGCCGGCGGCGGCGCCGTGCAGAAGAAGGCCATGCCGGGGGATCACGTGGTGATGGTGGGCGGCCGGGTGGGGCGCGACGGCATTCACGGGGCCACCTTCTCCTCGGAGGCGCTCAGTTCCGGTAGTCCCGCCACGGCGGTGCAGATCGGCGACCCCATCACTCAGAAAAAGCTCTCCGACGCCATCGTAAAGGAGGCCCGGGACCGGGGATTGTACAGCTCCATTACCGATAACGGTGCGGGGGGGTTGTCCTGCTCCGTGGCGGAAATGGCCCGGGAGGCGGGCGGTTTCGAGGTGGAACTGGACCGGGTGCCTCTGAAATATCCAGGTCTCGCTCCCTGGCAGATATGGGTGAGCGAATCCCAGGAACGCATGACCCTGGCGGTGCCCCAGAACTGCCTCGAGGAGTTTCTCTCCCTGATGCAGAAGCGGGGCGTCGAGGCAACAGTGATCGGCCGTTTTACCTCAAGCGGCCGGGGTATCGTCAATTACAAAGGCAAGAAGGTCTTTGACCTGGATCTGACCTTTCTTCATGAGGGGCTCCCCAGGAAGGAGTTGACATCGACCCTTGAATCCAAGGGCAGTCCGGCGCCTTCCATCGAGGAACCTTCTGATTACAATGAAACCATCAGGGACATGGCGGGCCGGCTCAATACCGCCAGTTTCGAGTTCATTTCCACGCAGTACGACCATGAGGTACAGGCCAATTCCGTCATCAAGCCGCTGCACGGCCCGGGAAGGGTCAACGGAAGCGCTTCGGTCATCCGTCCCCTGCTAGAATCCCGGAAAGGGGTGGTGCTCTCCCAGGCGCTCTATCCCTCCTACAGCGATATTGATGCCTATTGGATGGCCGCCTGTTCCATCGACACGGCAGTCCGCAACGCGCTCTGCGTTGGGGGCAGCCTCAACGAACTGGCGCTTCTGGACAACTTCTGCTGGTGCGATTCCAACAATCCGGAGCGGCTGGGGGAACTCAAGGAGGCTGCCAGGGCCTGTTACGATTACGCCGTGGCTTACGGAACGCCCTTCATCTCCGGGAAGGACAGCATGTTCAATGACTTCAAGGGATACGATGAAAACTTTCAGGAGATCATGATCTCTGTGCCCCCCACACTGCTGATATCCTCGATAGGGGTTATCGAGGATGTCGATAGCTGTCAGACCCTCGACTTCAAGCTTCCCGGGGACAGGATCTATCTGCTGGGCGAAACCTCCCGGGAACTGGGCGGGAGCGAATACCTGGCATTTCGAGGGGAGATGGCGACCGGAAGGAGATACATCGGAGACGATGTCCCCCGGGTCCATGCGGAGCTCTTCCTCCGGCAGTACCGAGCCCTGGAGAAAGCCCTGCGGCAGGGTCTTCTGGCTTCCTGTATCAGCGTTGAGAGGGGAGGCCTCGGTGTGGCCCTCGCCCGATCCGCAATGGCCGGTCTTCTGGGGTGCCGCATCGATCTGTCTCTCCTGTCGATTAAGGGTAATCTGCGCAGGGATGAGATCCTCTTCTCGGAAAGCCAGGGCAGGGTGATTTTTTCCGCGGCCCCGAAGTATCAGAAAGAGCTGGAAAGCCTTTTTGTCGGTCTACCCCTGGTTTGCATCGGGGAGGTAACCGGCTACGGCCGGTTCGTCGTCGCTGAGGGCAGCAGGGACTTCATCACTCTCCCTGTCCCTTCTCTGCTGGAGTCCTACAGGGGACGTTTTATCAATTTTTAAGGGGTTTCTTCATGACCAAACCTGCTGTACTTGTTCTCACCGGATACGGTATCAACTGCGACGAGGAGACCCGCTCCGCCTTCCGCATGGCGGGAGCGGAAGCCCGGATCGTCCACATCAACGATATCATCGAAAACCCCGCCATGCTGGAGCGTTATCAGATCTTCGTCTTCCCCGGAGGTTTTTCCTACGGGGATGATACCGGCAGCGGCAAGGCCCTGGCCAACCGCATCAAGAATAACCTTATGGACGGTTTCGGGAGATTTCTGGAACGGGACACCCTGATGCTGGGGATCTGCAACGGTTTCCAGGTGATGGTCAACCTGGGGATCGTCCCGGCGCTGGACAGGCCCCTCGGGGATATACAGGTCTCTCTGGAACATAACATCTCATCGAGGTACGAGTGCCGCTGGGTGGATCTTCGGGTGGAACCCGACTGTCCCTCGGTCTTCCTCCGGGGGATCGACAGGCTGCATGTTCCGGTGGCGCACGGGGAGGGGAACTTTTTCGCCCCTCGGGATATACTGGAGCGCATTGAAAAGAACCGGCAGGTCGCCTTGCGGTATATTCGTCCCGATGGTTCTCCTGCAGGGGGGTTTCCCTATAATCCCAACGGCTCTATGGGGGATATCGCATCCCTCTGTGACCGTACCGGGCGTATCCTGGGAATGATGCCGCACCCTGAGAGGAATATACTCATGACCCAGAGGGATGACTGGACCGGGCTGCGGGAGAGGTACAGGCGGGAAGAAATGCCGCTTCCGGAGACGGGGGAGGGATTGCGGATTTTTCGGAACGCTGTGGATTATTTTAGTTAAAAAAATAAATTATTCCATGTCAGCTCATTCCTCGGTATTATTAATCAAGGGGGGCTGACAAATGTTCGATATTGAGAGTGAAAACAGGGGTGGAACCGTCCGCCGTATGTTTATATAAAATGAAGGATCTGTCCATGAAAGCCATCAAACTATTCCTGACCGCCGCGATTTTTCTCTTTAGCCTTTCT
>CALCJG010000061.1 GCA_937967705.1 uncultured Spirochaetia bacterium | reverse complement strand
GGGACGGAAGGGCTTTTTAAAGCATCGGTGGGCACTCCCCCTGATTTACCTCCCTGCAATAATTTTTACCTTCCAGGCCATAACAGGAATACTCTTCGTCAGAGACTTTCAGCCGACAGACTACGGCTGGTATGAAGTCGTCGCAATGGATTCCGCCTGGTACTGGCTTTTCAACACCTATTATCTCGGCTATGCAGTTCTCGGTTTCTTTTTCACTTACGCATGGGGACGTGCCTCAAGAAGAGTTATGGAGCAGAAACAGTCCCGGCTTATTGTAATTTCAGGTATCGCCACCATCCTGCTCATCATGCTGGTCAATATGGTCTTTCCCCTGCTGAATATCACCTCCATTGTTCTCGTGGAGCCCATACTCATGATTATATGGATCTCGGGCATATGGGTTGCCATCACGCGTTACAGACTCATGTCTCTGACCCCGGCCATCGCCATTGATAAGATCATCAATCAGATACGGGACACCCTGATCCTGACTGATCTCCAGAACCGGATCATGCTGATCAACTCTCTGCTTGCCACCATGCTGGGTTTCGACGAGAAGGACATCACCGGCAGGCCCGTTGAGAGCCTTTTCATGGAAAAGGAATCCATCTTAGAGACTATTGCCATGATCAAACAGGACCCTCAACAGGAGGTGCAGTGCGAACTGCATTATCAGGCGGCCACTACAGGGAATCTCATCCCTGTCTCCATGTCCATGTCCGCCATCAAAGATAGAAACGACGAAATTATCGGCATAGTCTTTCTGGGCCGGGACATTCGTCAAATGAAACAGCTGCTCAAGGAAATCGAACTCCGGGAAAGGTCTGAAAAGGAATTGAGGGATGTGGAGGAGCATTACAAGGCTCTCATTGCCAACTCAACGGACATCATCACCATTATCGATGCCAAGGGTGCTCTGACCTTTATCAGCCCCTCGATCACCAGCGTCCTGGGCTATGGCGCAGAATCCCTTCTTCATCAAGAACCCTGCCGGTATATAAACGAGCAGGATCTGGATAATGCCCGAAGCGTATTCACAGACATCGTGAACCATCCCCATGCGGGAAGATCCCGCCAGCTGCGTATCCGCCATGCGGACGGCTCCTACAGGATGTTCCAGGTGATCCTTCAGAACCTGCTGGACAACCCTTCAGTGAAGGGTATCATCGCCAATGCCCGGGATATTACAGACCGCAAGGTCGTGGAAGACCAGCTCAAGAAGGCGCACGATGAACTGGAAAGCCGGGTCAGGGAACGTACACAGGAGCTGACACAGGCCAATGAACGTCTGCAGCAGGAGATCCAGGAGAGAATACGCATGGACGAGAAGCTGCGCAAGCACAGTAAATATCTCGCGGCCCTCCATGAAACCAACCTTGCACTCATGAACCGCCTTCAGCTTTCCGATCTGCTTAACTCCATCGTCGTCTATGCCACCACCCTGCTGGATACGCCCAACGGTTACATTTGTATCGTTGACGAAAGCCAATCCTATCTGGCCACCATGGCCGGGAAGGGCATCTTCGAGGCCAGGATCGGAGACAGGATCTATCCCCATCAGGGTCTGGCCGGAAAGGTATGGCAGGCGGGGCACATGATGACGACCGACAACTACTCGCTTCTGGAAAACCGCATACCCGGCGCGGACCTGGATACTATAGCATCCCTGATAACCATTCCCCTGAAGTCTGAATCCGGGGTGATGGGCGTCATTGGTCTGGCTCATACAGAGTCAGGGAAAACCTTTGATGAGGAGGAAATAGCCCTCCTGCTCCAGTTCGCTCAGTTCGCCTCCATCGCTATGGATAATGCCCGCCTCTATACATCGGTACAGCAGGAGCTGATGGAGAGAAAAAAGGCCGAGGACGCGCTGCAGATGACCGAGCTTAAGTACCATTATCTCTTCCTGAACATGGAGGACGGCTTCGCCTATCATAAAATTCTCTACGATGAGGAGAAAGGACCCGTTGATTTCATCTGCCTCGAGGCCAATAATGCATTTGAAAAAATAACGGGAATAACAAAAGAGGATCTCATCAACCGCAGGTTTTCGGAGATTTACACCCGTTATGCCGGGGTGCATCTTTCCCGGGATGATGGAATCCACATCTCCGCGGACGATCAGGAGTCAGGGGAATGGCCCCGCCAGGATATTCTTCTGAATCTGATGGATATCTATCGAAAAAGTTCGCTCAATGAGGAGATGGAAGGATTTACGGATCAGTACTCCCAGGCGCTGGAGAGATGGTATACCGTTTCCAATTACAGCCCACAGGAGGGCTATTTCGCTACAATATTTCACGATATAACCGAGCGTAAAAGGCTGGAGCAATCCCTTAAACACATGGCCCATCACGATATTCTCACCGATCTGCCCAACAGACTTCTCTTTTATGACCGCCTGACCCAGACTCTGGCGCAGGCCAGCCGCCATTATCAGATGGTGGCGGTCATGATTCTGGATCTGGATTATTTCAAGGAAGTAAATGACACGTACGGCCATGATATCGGTGATATGCTCTTAAAGGTCGTCTCGCGCAAGCTTGCAGGAAACATTCGTGTCATCGATACCGTGGCCCGCATTGGTGGCGACGAGTTTACCTTCATTCTGCCCGATATCAAGAGCTTCAATGATGTCTACAAGATCATACAGCGTATCTTCCACTCCTTCTCGCTGCCGGTATCCATTTCCACGCATCAGCTGAGCATCAGCCCCAGCATGGGGATTGCCATTTTCCCCACAGACTCCCGGGACATGGAAACGCTGCTTAAATATGCCGATATAGCCCTTTACAGAGCCAAGGACAAAGGACGCAACACCTATCAGTTTTACAACCCATCCATGAACCCCGATTAACTCTTTTTAGGCAGCAGATTGAGAGGATCCCGTGTCTTCCCCGCACAGTTGATCTGGAAATGAAGGCGATTGTCCTGTTCGTCAATACGTCCGATCATATGCCCCTTCTCCACACTATCTCCCTCTTTCACAAATACACGGTCCATATTGGCGTATACCGTTATATATCGTCCCTCATGTTTCAGTATGACATACTTGCCGAAACCCCGCATCCATCCGATCTTCTTGACTCTGCCGGAGGCAGAGGAATAAACTGCCGATCCTCCCCTTCCCGTTATAATGATGCCTATGGATTTTACCCCATCTCTTCCATCCCGCTTAATATGGATCACCTTTCGAAGGGGCCACTGGAAGTAGGGCCTACTGCCGCTTTTGAAGGCCTCCTCCCCGTGTTTTAACGTCCCGTTGTTGGGTATTTTCAACAGCATACCATAATCAAGGCCTTCATCCCGCTTGATTCGGTTGATACGACAGAGTTCGTCTATCGAAACATGATATTTATCCGAAATTTTATGCAGGTTTTCGCCTCGCCTCACGCGGTGCATCCGGTATTCTCCCTTCTTAACTCCCTGATTGTGGCTTTTTACCCGTTTATAACGACCCGCAGCCCAGAGTCCCGAATGGGATACAGAATAAAAACACTGACCGATGGCGATTTCGCACAGTTCCAGACATAAAAAAACGATGAGGAATTTGATTGCCCTGTTTAACATCCCTGTTTGTTAACGGAACATCTCCTTATGTTCCGTATAGATCCTGATTATCTATAAACGACGTTCACACTTCCATTCATACGCCTACCGCATGATACAGAATCGTACTCACAATCGCTGTATCCCGGGAGAGCCTATCTTCCCCCATTCCTATTGTCGGTGAGGGTGTCTTTAAAGTTTAGCAAATAAAAAAAATTTGAAGATGATTCAGGGGAGATTTTTTCCTGTTGAGGTAATGGTCAGCTTCCCATGGCGTACATTTTTTATGGAAAGCATATTGTCGGCAATGGTCTGTACAACCCTGGCCATCCCCCGCAGGATCAGTACCTCGAGGCAATTATGTTCATCCAGATGCACATGTACCGCTGAAACAATATTCTGATAATAACTGTGCTGAACTTCATTCAGACGGTCTGATATTTCACGGACATCATGGCTATAAATCAGCGTAAGAGTACCAATCACCTCCGTTTCAGGATCCGCGGTTTCCTCCCGTACAAGCATATCCCGGATCAAATCGCGGATAGCCTCTGATCTGTTGACATAACCCTTTTCCTCAGTAAGGGCATCGAATTTTTTCAGCAACTTTTCATCAATGGAAACCCCAAAGCGGATGACATTATTCATTTTTGGTCTCTCCAGCAAAGAGTAAAAAATTTTAACTTATGAAGAACTGAAAGAATACTTCACCCACCCGGCCGTTACTGCCAACAACAGCCCGGCAGAGGGCGAATTAATAATATTTTAACTGTTCTATACGGGCAGTTGATGGATAGCACAATCGTGCATCATATATATCAACTAAAGGATTATCACCATTCGAACATATTAATCAACCATTTTTATTCCCCAATTGTTAAATGCATCAAGGTTTACCCCGGCCGGCAGAGAAAACAGACGGTGTTATTCCGTATTTTTTGTTTACTTCCTAATATATTATTGACAATTCTTAATTTATCACTACAATATGCAGAAATATTTTTTCGTAGTATAACACTGACAGACATCCTTCAATACATCACACAGGGGTCTGCAATATCAAGGATAGGAATCATGCAGGATACGCCGGTTGAAAAAAATACAGAAAAAGAAGTTGAACCCAAAAGCAGTCCATATTATTTGAAGGAAGAAAAGGTTTCCACCAAGGTATTTAAACTTATACTGGAACACAAGAATTCCAAGATTTTTTCCTGGGTAAGCAAGAATCAGTCTCTGGCCCTGATCCTTGTAGCGCTTTGGGGTCTTTTTATCGTCGTTATGTTCTTCTGGTTCATTCTCTCCAATGTAATCAAGAATACCCCCTGAGAAAGCCAGTTAATTTGTCAATACTCTGTAACAGGACAGATTCCGACACTGTCGAACAACAGGCATGCCCGATAAAACCGTAATACAAGTTCCCTTGCCCGATCGGATTATGCGTTCTGCCGGCGGTATCCTTGCCGGGCTTGTCTTCCTGACGGTCCTTCCGTTATGCATTCCGGGACTCTCTTTTGGAGCCGAATCAAAGCTTATTTTCTATGATATAACAGAGCATTACCGAAAAACGATTACTGGATCCCGGGGTTTAATTGTCATCCTTTATTACGATTCCCGCAGTCATTCAGAGGATTGTGATATCACCGTAAAGGAATTTCTAAAAGTTCTGGGAGCACCCATTAAGTCAAGGTACAGAGTCGATATTAATAAACTGATAAAAAAAAGGAAATTCACCGAAATTGAACAAATTTCACGCAAAGAAATCGGAGAGAGGAGACCCGGTAAAATATCCATACCGGCCCTCGTCTGGTACTACAACGGCATGGCCGTTGCCGATTTTATCGGCTATGAGCCGAAAGAGCGGCTTCATATAATCCGTAAAAAAGCCCAAAATTTTCGGAAACGCTTTATAGAACATGGTTATATTATTAAATAGACAATTTGCAGTCAGGAATATTGGCAGGGAACGGGATCAAATAAATGAAAAAAGGGTATTCACTATCGGCATTCGTCCTTATGTTTATTATCAGCTTGCTGGGGTGGGATTCTGGGATTGTAAACGCTGATCACTCTGTAAGTCCTGAATTCCAGTCAAGCCTGATCAATATACGCAATACCAACGGGAAGTTTTACGCCTATATCGTCCTCCTCTTCAATGAAAACCCGCATTTTCTCAACCTGATTCAGGAAGACAGCATCACCCTCAAAATGATGCAGAAAGAAGATCGGAAGAGCGTCGTGTAGGGAAAGAGTGTA
>CALCJG010000060.1 GCA_937967705.1 uncultured Spirochaetia bacterium | reverse complement strand
TATGCCGGATAAGGTCGGCCCGGTGGGCCTCATCCCGCGGCGCGGGGGAGTAATTTTGGAGAAAGTTGTCCTCCATGCGGATCTCCCAGCCGTTTTTCATCCACTGCCCCAGTTTTTCGGAATAGCGGCTGTCTCTGACTCCCCGCAAATCCAGACAGGGTCTGACCTTCTTTTCCCGAAAGAGATAGGCCAGGGAGTTGGAACGGATATGGCCGCTCCAGACGATCCTCTTCTCCCGCAGGACGAGTTTTGCCCCGATTTCCGACCGGTAGTAATGGTAGGGGTAATCCGCCGTTTCGCCGCCGGCCTTCTTCAGGGCTATGCGTTTCCGGGTATCGAAGCGGGAGAACAGCAGGGTGTCGACGATCAGACAGGCGTCGGCCTCGGGGAGGTCTTCCTCCTCGTCGGGGATGATCTCCTGCCGGGGAGGTTCGTTTCTTACGGTAAATCCCTTCCGGAGAAGATTCTGCTCAATCTCCCGCTCCCACGGGCCGGGACTGTTCCCCCCGCCGCCGGCAGCAGACACCGGTGATGAGTAGCGGATGGAGACGCATCGCACCCCCTTGAGAATTCTTGAAAAATCCGAAGCACGGGCAAAACTGGCCTCAAAGGCAAGCTGATTCTCCTCCAGGGGGATCGTTTCCTGAAACCGTTCCGGCTCGGGCTTGCGGATCTTCCCTGCCTTCGGAAGGCAGCATGGCAGGAATATGCAGAGCAGGAGTGCCGGCATCAAAGGCCGTTTGAGCATGAGGTCCTCCATTGAAAAGGGTCTTTGATATGTATACGCGCAGGTATGTTCCCGATGAAAAAACGGGAACCGTTTTCAGGAATTTTTTTACGGGATGATTTATTTGATGGGCGAAATCGATTGACATCTTCCATGAATCAGGGTAGAATCCTGATTTACAACAAACGATCATTAAGGGGGTGTTTATGAAAAAGCATTTGAAGTTGATCGCTCTGCTTCTCGTCTTTGTCTTTTCTTTCGGGATGTTGATCAGCTGTTACGGTTCCTTCGTCGTTTTCCATAAGCTCCATAAATGGAATGGCACCATTGGTAATAAATGGCTCCGCTCCACTCTCCATATCGTGCTCTGGATTATTCCGGTATATGAAATATGTATTCTGGTGGACTTGATCATCTTGAATGTCGTGGAGTTCTGGTCCGGTTCCAATCCCATGGCCATGAAAGAAGGGCAGAGGGAGGATCAGATCGTCCAGTACAAGGGTGAGAAGTATCAGATAACCGCTACCAAAAACCGCTTCGACATCGTCAGACTGACGGGTCCGAAATCCGGTGAGAGAGCGGCGCTGGTTTATGTGCCCGATTCTTCCGCCTGGTTCGTTGAGAGCGGTATGATTAGGGAAAAGGTCCTTGCAGTGGATGAGACCAATCCCAATCTTGTTAAAGCCATTTACCCTGACGGAAGGGCCGTTCAGTTCGATTTGACGGAGATGTCGCGCTAGGGCATTGTTTATTCGGATGCGAAAAGGCCGTGAGATCGTCACGGCCTTTTCTGTGTTACCTGATGCTGCATCATAGTCTTAACTGGTCATTGGTTTCATATAACGTAAGGAGTCGGAGCTATGGATTTATCTCTGAACAATGTTTTGATAGCCTTCGGGCTGACCCTCTTCGCGGGGCTGTCGACGGGTATCGGCAGCGCCATCGCTTTTTTCGCCAAAAGGACCAACACGCGGTTCCTGGCGGTTTCTCTCGGATTTTCGGCGGGGGTGATGATCTATGTCTCCTTTTCGGAGATTCTCCCCAAGGCGGGAGAAAGCCTGGTGAAGGTGCTGGGAAAAGTTGCCGGCAACTGGAGCGCCGTGGGGGCCTTTTTCGGGGGGATCGTTTTCATCGGTCTCATCGACAAACTCGTACCGGAGTATGAAAACCCTCACGAGATGAGGATGGTGGAGGAGATGTGCGGTTCCCCGGGATGCGCCGACAATCACCGCCTGATGCGCATGGGACTCTTCTCCGCCATGGCCATCGCCATCCATAACTTTCCGGAGGGACTGGCAACCTTTACAGCCGGCCTCAAGGACGTTTCCCTGGGCCTGCCGATCGCAGTGGCCATCGCCATCCACAACATCCCCGAAGGGATTGCCGTTTCCGTCCCAATCTTCTATGCCACCGGCGACCGGAAAAAGGCCTTCGGCTATTCCTTCCTCTCGGGGCTGGCAGAACCGGTGGGGGCCCTGGTGGGATTTGCCGTGATCTTGAGCTTCTTCAACGATGTGATCTTCGGCGTCCTCTTTGCCTCGGTGGCAGGGATCATGGTCTACATATCCCTGGACGAACTGCTCCCGGCAGCCCATGAATACGGTGAGCACCATCTCTGCATCGCCGGCCTCATGACCGGAATGGGGGTGATGGCGGTAAGCCTGCTCCTGTTTCTGTAACCGCTCAATCAAATGATTCTTCGCGGGGAGTGCGGGTATTTTTTTTGCAACCGGCCTCATCCGGTTCCTGTCTCTCCTGTATGTAAACCGGGCTGATCCTTAAAAAGTTTCAGCCCGGGATGAAATGCGTACAGGAGACAGGCAGTGGAGAAGAAGATACTCATGGTCTATCCAGAATTCCCCGTGACCTACTGGAGCATGACCCATGCTCTGAAGTACGTAGGCAAGGCAACGCAGTTTCCTCCCCTGGGCCTTCTCACCGTGGCAGCGCTGCTGCCAGAAAAGTACGAAGTCCGGCTCGTGGACATGAACCATTCCGCCCTTGACAGGGAGGACCTGCTCTGGTGCGACATGGTATTTCTTTCGGCGATGATCGTTCAGAAGGAATCCTTCGAGGACGTTGTACGGCAGGCTGTCTCGGCGGGAAAGAAGGTCGTGGCGGGAGGGCCTTACGCCACCTCCGCATGGGAGACCATCGAGGGAGTGGATCATTTCATCCTCAACGAGGCGGAGGCGACTCTGACGGAGTTCCTGGAAGATCTCGAGCGCGGCGAGACCCGGAGGGTCTACGCGAGTGAAAGAAGGCCCGATATAACGAAGACGCCGGTTCCCCGATTCGATCTCCTGAACACGGATCGGTACTATTCCATGGTGCTGCAGTACTCCCGGGGCTGTCCCTTCAACTGCGAATTCTGCGACATCATCGAGATGTTCGGCCGTACTCCCCGCACCAAGACGCCGGAACAGTTTATCGGGGAGGTGGAGGCCGTTTACCGTACCGGTTTCCGGGGCTCCCTCTTCGTGGTGGACGACAATTTCATCGGCAACAAGCGGGAGGCCAAGTCCATGCTGACGGAACTCATCCGCTGGCAGGAGGAGCACGGCCATCCCTTCTACCTGTTTACCGAGGCCAGCGTCAACCTGGCGGATGACGATGAACTGATGGACCTCATGGTGCGAGCCGGATTCGACATGGTCTTTCTGGGCATAGAGACCCCGATGGAGGAGACCCTCCTGCTGACGCAGAAGAAGCAGAACACCCGCTTCCGGCTGCTGGAGAGCGTGCGGCGCATTCAGAACCGGGGAATGGAGGTAAGCGCCGGTTTCATCATCGGGTTCGACAACGATCCGGAGAACATCTTCGATCTGCAGATCAAATTCATCCAGGAGTCCGGAATCCCCATGGCCATGGTGGGGCTTCTGACGGCCTTTCCCCTCACTCAGCTCTATCGCCGCCTGAGGCGGGAAAACCGCATCCTGTCGGAAAGCTCCGGAAACAACGTGCACATCGACGTCATGAACTTTCGCCCCGTCATGGAGCGCAGCAAACTTATCGAGGGGTACAAGCGGGTGCTTCGGGAGATATACAGCCCCCGTCTCTATTTCGAGAGATGCCGCGTGATGCTGGAAAACACCCGGAAACACAGACTGCATAACAGGCCCCTGAGTCGACGGGACCTGCGGGCTCTGGCCCTTTCCCTGCTTCGTCAGACCTTTTCCCCCTACGGGCGACACTATCTCGGGTTCCTGTGGCGTGCGGCATTTAAGGGACGGGCCGCCTTTACGGAAGCCGTAACCATGGCCATCAAGGGGGAACATTTTTTCCACACTACCCGGGAGATGCTGCGTCAGGAGGTGAAGTCCTCTCCGGTGCCGGACATCACCCCTTATGTAACGAAAGAGCGGACCCCTCTGAAGCGGGAGCCTGCCCTGAGGCGGGGGAAGTCCTCCCTGGGGGCGCTTGCGAAAGAGTGTTGACATGGGTTTGGGAGGTTATGCTATAATGTTTGGTAAACTGCGATAGCCCGGTCACC
>CALCJG010000059.1 GCA_937967705.1 uncultured Spirochaetia bacterium | reverse complement strand
TCAGTTCGAACCAGTCGACTAAGTCCCAAAAGATAGGCATTACCAGTACATCCTTTGGAATGCTTATCATACTTTAGGAATCCCAACTAATATAGATATATTCAGGCCGTTGTGAGCAGATTTATCCAACAGGAGGCTTCTTCATGGATGCTGTTTTTCTTTCACGTTTGCAATTTGCCCTGACTGCAGGTTTCCATTTTATCTTTCCGCCGCTTACATTCGGATTGACGCTGCTTATTTTTCTTCTTGAAACCATCAATCTTAAAAAGCAGGACGATGTATATCAGAAGCTATCCTCTTTGCTGGTAAAGATTTTAGGACTCGTATTTGTCATGGGTACGGCCACCGGAATCGTTCTGGAATTTTCCTTTGGAACCAACTGGTCACGATATTCACGCCTCGTCGGTGATATCTTCGGAGCTCCCCTTGCGGCAGAGGGAATATTCTCCTTTTTCCTCGAATCAGTTTTTATAGGGGTACTCCTCTTTGCCCGCAACAAGGTTTCCAGGAAGGTTTATTGGCTCTCATCCTTTCTCGTTTTCTTCGGCGCTCATCTTTCCGGGTTCTGGATCATCATCGCCAACTCCTGGATGCAGACCCCCTCGGGATTCGACAAGGTGATCCATGATGGGAAAATAGTTAAGGTCATCATGAACAGTTTCTATGATGCCGTTTTTAATCCATCCACGGTTATACGCTACATCCATGTGGTTCTGGCGGGCTGGATAACCGGTTCGCTCTTTGCAGCAGGGATTGCGGCCTGGTATCTGCTTAAGGGACGTTTCGTTAATTACGCCGGCCCCCTACTTAGAATTGCACTCACCCTGTTCATAATTTCCGCTGCCTTGCAACTGGGTTCCGGTCACTCTCATTCCGTTCAGGTGGCCAAAACACAGCCGGAAAAAATGGCCGCCTTTGAGGCTCTCTGGAATACTCAGGAAGGCGCACCGCTTGCTCTTTTCGGCATACCCGTAGAAAGCCAGCAGAAGACCTACCTGGAGATCTCTCTTCCTAAAATGCTCAGTTTTCTGGCATTTATGGACTTTAACGCAAAAGTTCAAGGTCTCAATGAATTTAAACCCGATGAACGCCCATCGGTCCTTATCCCCTATGCCTCCTACCACATCATGATCAGTCTGGGCTTCTTTTTCTTCGGAGTCGCGGGTATTGCCCTTCTTCTTTTACTGAAGAAAACTATTTATGAAGCCCGGTGGTTTCTCTGGTCACTGATTCTACTGGTCCCGCTGCCCCATCTTGCAAATGAATCGGGATGGATAGCCGCAGAGGTCGGTCGCCAGCCCTGGTCTGTCTATAAAATTCTCAAAACAGCCGAGGCTTCTTCGGTGGTCGTCCCCGCCTGGCAGATTCTTACTACCATTATCCTGTTCTGCCTTATCTATCTCCTGCTTTTCGCAGTCTTTATGAAGATATTTCTGAAGTTTTTAGATAAGGGGCCTGAGAATATCGGAGAGGAGGGATACTGATGAAGAGCTATGATACTTCAACAGGGAGGTTCTCAATATGGATATAGAAATACTCAGGATGATCTGGTTTATTTTAATCGGTATACTCTTTGTCGGATATTCCATTCTGGATGGATTTGATCTCGGTGTGGGATCTCTTCTCCCGGTGTTGGCCAAGAAGGAGGAGGACCGGGAGGTAATGATACAATCCATATCCCCCCTATGGGACGGTAATGAAGTATGGCTCCTAACTGCCGGAGGTGCCCTCTTCGCCGCCTTCCCCCTCGCCTATGCAACCGTTTTCAGCGGATTTTATCTGGCTCTGATGCTCGTTCTATTTGCCCTCATTTTCCGGGCAGTATCCATAGAATTCTGGAAATATGATGACTCCCGAAAAACATTCTGGCTTTGGACCTTTACCCTCGGAAGCCTTCTTTCTTCGCTGCTTTTCGGCGTAGCCATCGGAAATATCGTTTATGGGATTCCGCTGAATTCGAATTTCGATTTTGACGGAAACTTTTTCACCCTACTTCGTCCTTATCCCCTTGCCGTAGGCTTACTAGGATTTGTAGCCATGCTTCTTCAGGGGAGTTCCTACACGGCATTGAAAAGTGAGGGTGATTTGAATGCGAGGGCCCGTGTTATGACCAGTAGGCTAATCCTGGTTTACTTATTTCTCTTCATAATAATTACAGTCATCTCCTACATATTATTACCTGAAATATTTACACACTGGGCCCTGTGGATATTTATTTTTCTAGTATTGACATCCACGATTCTGAATATCGTAATGATTAAAAAGGAAAAGGATGGATTGACCTTTATTCTCTCATCTCTCAGTTTCGCGGGATTATGGGGAATAATCGGTTCAGCTCTCTTTCCCAGACTCGTTGTATCATCATCTGGTTCGGGGCATATAACCATTCACAATGCTTCATCAGGCCCTTTGACTCTGTATGTCATGCTGATTATTGCACTCATCGGCATGCCTATAGTTATTGGCTATACGATTTATGTCTATCGAATATTCAAGGGAAAGGTTAGAATATAATGATCAATATCCATTCCCTTTAATAATATAGAAATTGACCCACCTGAGTCTAATAAAGAAAACAAATGGAGGATACCATAATGACTAAACAGCTGGAAATTTACAAATGTGAGATTTGCGGTAATATGGTCGAAGTTATTCACACCGGCGCCGGTGAGCTTGTCTGCTGCGGCCAGCCTATGAAGCTCATGACCGAAAACACCGTTGACGCGGCCAAGGAAAAACATGTCCCCGTCATCGAAAAAACCGCTGACGGCATTAAGGTTGCTGTCGGAAGCGTAGCTCATCCCATGGAGGATAAGCATTATATCGAATGGATTGAAATCATCGTCGACGGGAAATCTTATCGGCAGTTTCTCAAACCTGGTGAAAAACCGGAAGCCTTTTTCAAAATTGATGGTACCAGTATAACAGCCAGGGAATACTGCAACCTGCATGGCCTTTGGAAATCCTGATAACGAGGTGAAATCATGATAGCACAAAATATTCAGGATGCCCTCAATAGGCAAATTAATGCAGAACTCTATTCAGCCTATCTTTATATGTCCATGTCTGCATATTTCCAGTCGCAAAATCTATCGGGCTTTGCCCACTGGATGGAGATACAGGCTATGGAAGAATTCACCCATGCCAAGAAGTTCTATGATTTTCTTGTCGAACGTGGGGGCAGAATTGTCTTGAACGGGATAGATCAGCCTCCGACGGAATGGAAATCGCCGGAGGATGTCTTCACTGCAGTCTATACGCATGAACAGAAAGTAACCTCTCTGATCGATGATCTTGTTGACCTCGCCATCGGAGCAAGGGATCATGCGACCAACACGATGCTGCAATGGTTCGTAACCGAGCAGGTGGAGGAGGAGGCAAACGCAAGCGAGATATTGGGGCAGCTGAAACTCATCGGAGGATCAGGGAACGGTATATTTATGATGGACCGCGAGCTATCTCAAAGAGTATTTACTCCACCTGCTGTAACGGCCACATAATAATTAATACTATTTTATAAGGAGTACGGGATGAAAAGTATCAAAGGAACAAAAACGGAAAAAAACCTCCTGGCGTCTTTTGCCGGAGAATCACAGGCAAGAAACCGCTACACCTATTTCGCATCCAAAGCGAAAAAGGAGGGTTACGAGCAGATATCCGCAATCTTTATGGAGACGGCAGAAAACGAGAAAGAGCATGCCAAAAGATTTTTCTCCTTTTTAGAGGGGGGGGATGTTGAGATTACGGCAAGCTACTCTGCGGGGGTCATAGGGACCACACTGGAAAACCTTAAAGCATCAGCCGACGGGGAAAAGCACGAGCATACAGTGCTTTATCCTGAAGCTGCTAAAATTGCCGATGAAGAAGGTTTCCCGGAAATTGCCGCCCTCTTCCGGAACATAGCGGCCGTGGAGGAGCATCATGAAGCCAGATATCGCATGCTGGTGAAGAACATCGAGGAGAACAATGTCTTCAAGAAAGACCAGAAGGTAAAATGGAAATGCCGTAACTGCGGATATATCTACGACGGCGATGCCGCACCGGAAAAATGCCCCGCATGCCTGCATGCCAAAGCCTATTTTGAATTGTTATGTGACCATTTGTAGAGAAAGCGGAAGGGGATGCTTAGTCTGCATCCCCCTGCCATATGTTGAAAAATGGTTACTATTACTCAATTATTACTCTTAATTCTTAAAAGGTGGTCAAAGTAATTTAATGTCTTTTTTAAACCTTCCTCTAAAGGAACGGTAGGTTTCCATGAAAGCTTTTCCTCCGCTTGGCGGATATCAGGTTTTCTCCTTGTAGGATCATCGGAAGGTAATGGTTTATATATAATTTTTGACTTTGAGTTTGATAGATTGATAATTGTCTGTGCAAGTTCGACAATAGTATTTTCCATGGGATTCCCAATGTTAATAGGACCAATTACTGTGTCTGGTGCATCCATAAGAAGCATAATCCCTTTAATTAAATCATCTATATAACAAAAAGACCTTGTTTGTAATCCCTTTCCATAAATAGTAATATCATCATTTTTTAAAGCCTGAACAATAAAATTACTAACAACGCGTCCATCATTCGGATGCATACGAGGCCCATAGGTATTAAAAATACGAACAACACGTATATTCACACAATTTTGTCGATGATAATCAAAAAAAAGGGTCTCAGCACATCTTTTACCTTCATCATAACAGGATCTAATCCCAATCGGGTTGACATTGCCCCAATAGCTTTCATCTTGAGGATGTACAGCCGGATCCCCATAGACTTCACTTGTTGATGCTTGCAATATTTTAGCATGTACCCTTTTTGCCAATCCCAGCATATTTATTGAACCCATCACATTAGTTTTGATCGTTTTAACAGGATTATATTGATAGTGAACTGGTGAGGCAGGGCATGCCATATTAAATATCTCGTCTACTTCTAAAAAGATTGGGTGAACAATATCATGCCGGATGATCTCAAAATTGTTATTATCCAATAAATGAAGAATATTGTTTTTTGAACCCGTAAAAAAGTTATC
>CALCJG010000058.1 GCA_937967705.1 uncultured Spirochaetia bacterium | reverse complement strand
TGATGTTGATCTCCGGGGATTGGGTGATGTCGATCACCCCCTTGGCGTCGGCACCCACGGCGATCTTTTCCATATAGATCTGCGGAGCCGGGAAGAAACACCCCTTCTCGCCGATGGCCACCGCGGCGATGGCGTTCTGTCCGCCGCTGGCACAGGTGGTCTTGCCGTCCAGGGGGTCCACCGCCACATCCCCCTCCGGGCCGTTTTTGTTGCCCACTGTGCTCCCCATGCCCAGGGGTGTCGTATTAGCGTCATTGCCGGCGATGATGATCCTTCCGTCAATGGCCACCGAAGAGAAAACCTTGGCCATGGCCTCAATGGCCGAATGGTTGGCCAGCTCCTCATCGCCTCTTCCCATATAGCGGCTCGCGTAAAGGGCCGCCGCCTCGGTGACCCTAACGACCTCAAGCGCCAGGTTTCTGTCCATCGTTCCCCCCATCTGCTTATCAGGAATTATCAAATCAGGGACTATGATTTCTGCGGTCTTTCCGCCTGTACAGCAGAGTGCCGCCCAAAGGATCACTCTTTTATGATCCCAGGAGAATCTGTCAAATCAATAATTGCGCCTCATGGACCGCCCCGAGGCGTTTGCCTCCGAACTACTCGGCTCCCCGGATCAGGTCCCGGTATAGCCGCACCTTTCGGTTGATGTATTCCCCGGAATACTCGTTCTCGTATTCCCCGGTATGGAGCTTGAGCTTCTCATACAGGGAGAGGATGATCCCCCAGGACCGCTTCATTTCGATCTGGCGGCGCCGGACCTTTCCCAAGTTGAGAATGAAGAGCTTGCGGAAAACCAGGGAGGTAAAATACTGCCCGTTGGGGTCGAAGGAGATATCCTCCCCTTCCAGACCGGTGCGCAGGAGCTTCCGCTCCCCCATGCCGTACAGGCAGATGATCCCGTCCTTGAGAAAGGACATCATGCGGGCCTGATAGGAATAGTGGAGATTGGTGTTGAGGGAGTAATCCACCAGGGTCCGCCGCGTGTCGTCGCTGAGCCGGTGGAGAACCACGGAAAAGTTCCCCGTGTAGCCCCGGCGGTAGGCGATCTGCGTGTTGTCGATCCACCAGACCTCGCTGGAGGCGGTTATGCCCCGTATTTTCCTGGCACCGCCGCCGGCCAGTATCGCCCCGTTATAGCTCCCCCCGCCCCCGTTGATCACCAGGCACTTGTTGCCGTCCGGCGAGAGAAAAGCCAGGGACGGATTCGAGGAATGCAGTATCCCCCGGTATTGACCCTTCTTCAGGGTCATTCGCCGCATACCCGTGTAAAAGGAGGTCTCCCATATGCCCCCCGATCCTTCCTGCAGAAGAGAGCCGCCGTCCGGACTGACGGTAAAATCCAGGAAGGGGGAAGGGGATTTCAGGACCGTCAGGCTGTTGGAAAGGATGTTGACCACCAGCAGTTCCCCCTCGGGGATGAGGCGGTCCCGCTGTATCAGCCTCTTGATGACCAGATAGCGCCCGTTGCCGCTGATCCGGGCATGGGTCACGGCACCATCAAATCTCCTGAGTTCCGCCCTGCGCCCGTAGCGCCGGTTGTAGCGGCAGAGGATGTTCTTCTGGGTTCCGGGGATCTCCCGGATGTAGACGAGTTCATCGCCGTTCACCCAGCCTGCAAAGATCACATCGCTGTCCACGAAGAGGGCGTCCACCTTGAGGTAGGTGTCCAGCTTGGCGTTGATGAGCCTGGGCAGATAGGACGAGGAGTTCCTGATGTAGATCTCGTCGAGATTGATATCCCGGGCTGATACGGGAACGGTTAAAATGACGAACAACAGCAGACACAATAAGCTTCTCACGCCGGCGCTCCTGAATGCCCGCTTCCATCAATGCAGGAAGCGGTGCAGATCTCTTCATAGGGGATTATAAACAGAGTTAAAGGACCGGCTCCCCCCCTTCCGGAGAGGAGCCTCGGAAAGACGGGGCCGCTCTACTTTACGCTTTTTTCATCGGCAGGCTTGTCATCCTCTTTAGGTGCCTCCGCCGGTTTTTTGGATTCCTCTTTCTCTTCGTCCTTCTTTTCCTCCGCCACCTTCTTCTTCAGGGAGGGTATCTTCAATTTCTGGCCCGGAAAGATCAGGTCGGGATCCTTGATCTGATCCTTGTTGGCCATGTAAATCAGGGGCCAGAGTTTTGCGTTTTTATACTGATAGAACGCGATCTTCCAGAGACAGTCCCGGTTCTTGGGATTGTACTTCACCACGTACTCTCCTTCCCCCTCGGCGGCGGGCTTGCTCTTGTCGGAGAGGCGGGTCTCCTCCTTCTTCTTTTCCATCCCCACGTTCACGGCGTTGAGGAGGGCGATCGCCTCGTCGGAGGCGGCTATGGAGTCCTCATAGGCCCCCCCGTCAAAAGAGCCGCGGCTCTTCACGATAAGGGCCGTGGCCTTGGCGATATCGTCGGCGTAGTATTTCTTGGCGCCGGATTCGTTCACCGTCTTCAGGGAGTTTTCCGCTGACTGCAGCTTGCTCAGGGCCGTCGACTTCAGATCATCGCCCTTCTTGCCCAGAGAGCTCACGGTGTTCTTGAGCAGGTTGATGGCCTCATCTGATGAGGCTGCGGATTCCTTGTAGGCCCCGCTGCCCAGGGAGGACTTGCCCTTGCCGATCAGCTCGCCGGCCTTGGCGATATCCGCCTCGTAATACTTCTTGTACTTGGAGCCCTCGGCATCCTTGTAGAGCTTTTCCGCCTCTTCCAGCTTCGCGGCGGCCACGCCCTTTTCCGTCTTGGCGCGGGCTTCCTTCAGCTGCGTGTCGGCCTCGGACACCCTGGAGAAGGCGGCCTTGAGATCGTTCTTGCCCACGGAGGCCTCCGCCTCCTTGAGGTTGGCGCCTATCTTCTCAATCTCGCCGGCGGCGAATTCCCCGCCGCGGTTGGCTTTGAGGTCCTCGGTTTCCTTGTTGATGCGGTCAATCTCGCTCTTGATGTCGCCGGCATGGGCCAGGGATTCCTCCTTGGCGCTCTTCGCGTATTTCAGAGCCTCCTGGGCCTTCAGGTGGGCGTTCCAGAAATCCCCGCCCTTTGTCTGCCCCTCGGATTCCTTCAGCAGATCCCCCGCCTTCTGATAATTGGCGGAAGAATACTTTTCGGCGTACAGGAGCCCGGCCTCGTCGTAAACCTTTTTGGCCTCATCGTAGGAATCCTTGGCCAACAGGGGCAGGGCCTTGTTGATGGCCGCCTGGGCCATCGCGTAGGACTTTTTAGCCTGTGCCAGGGCCTCGCTCTCCTCTTCCTTTTTCACTTCATCATGGCATTTGAACAGATGCTCCCGGGCCTTTTTCAGCTCCTCCGGGGCATATTTGTCCGCCTTCACCTCCATGGCCCGGGTGATGGCAGCCTTGGCTTCGGCCATCTCCTTGATGGGAACGTCCAGCCGGCAGGCGGTAATCAGGAAAAGGGCCAGTATGATCAGGAATAAAGGCAGGTTTCGGGTCATTCTCTTCATGAATTCATCTCCTTGCAAAAAAGGAATGGGATAGCTCGACAATTGGGATTATCCCTTCAGGGTGATAAAAGATCAATCAAAAAACTAGATAATTTTCACCATCACCGTGCGGCTCCGGGGCCCGTCAAACTCGCAGAAATAGAGGCCCTGCCAGGTCCCCAGCACCAGCCTCCCCTTCTGGATGAGAACCGTCTCGGAACATCCGAAGAGGGAGGACTTCAGATGGGCCGGCGAGTTGCCCTCGGCGTGATCGAAATCGACGCTCTCCAGATTCAGATGGGCCAGCCCCTTGATGATATCCCGGCGTACGGTGGGATCGGCGTTCTCGTTGATGGTGATGGCGGCCGTGGTGTGGGGCGTATAGACGATGCAGACACCCTCCTCCGCCCTGCTCTCCCGGACCAGCCGCTGCACCTCGGATGTGATCTCGATGAGTTCCTCGCGGGAACCGGTTTTAACGCTGAAGGTGTGTATCATGTTATTTCCTTAGAACCGCTAGAATGCTTTCATGCAGCAGACCGTTGCTGGCAACGATCTGAGGATACTCCGGGTCGAAGGTCTCTCCGTCGTAACGGCTCACCCATCCGCCGGCCTCCTCCACGATCAGGCTCCCCGCCGCCATGTCCCAGGGACGCAGACAGGGCTCCCAGTAGCCGTCGAAACGCCCGCAGGCGGTGTAGCAAAGATCGACAGCGGCGGACCCCAGCCTCCGTATGCCCTGAACCTGCGGCGACATGCGGGTAAACTCCCGGAGATTGTTCTTCTCCGGGTCCTTCCGGTCGTAGGGAAAGCCCGTCGCCAGGAGGGCCACCCCCAGGTCGCCGGTGGCCGAAACCCGAATAGGGCTGCCGTTGCAGAAGGCCCCGTCCCCCCGGGAGGCGGTAAACATCTCCTTGTGCAGGGGATCGTAGACGACCCCGACCACCACCCGGTTTTCCTGCCGTGAATAAACGCCCAGGGAGACACAGAAGACGGGGATGCCGTGGGCAAAATTATTGGTGGCGTCCAGGGGGTCTACGTACCAGACGAGATCGCCGTCGGTGTCATGACGGCTTCCTTCCTCCGCCACGATGGTGTGTCCGGAATATTCCTCCAGGATCTTGCCGTAGAGGAATTCCTCGGATTCGCGGTCGATGTTGGTGACCAGGTCGGTGCGGCTCTTGTAGGATATACGGGTGCTCTCGGAGCGGAAGCCGCGCATCTGTATGACGCCGGCATAGGCGGCGATCTCCTCCGCGAAGGCGAGAATGTCCTTCCACCGGCTCATGATCAGAACTTCAGTCCCGCCCCCAGCAGGAGGGAGATGTCGTTGTGGTCCTCTTCGCCGCTGATGAGCTCGAAGATCAGCTTCTGATAGAGGAAGACGTTCTTCGCCACGAACTCATCGCCCCTGAGGGAAAAGACATGGCCCGTGCACCGGAAGCCGGAGAAGGGATCGCCCTTGAACCACTTTTCACTGTTGGCCCCCATCCAGCCCTGGCCGTTGAAGACCCGGTAGGGATTGGGATTGTTGAGATCCCGCATGTAGAGCCGCAGGATAAAGTCGAAGGTAACGGCAAAGGACTTCTGTTTGGTCATGCTGTCGTATTTGGACACGGCGAGTCCCAGACCCGCTTCATAGACCCCCCAGTAATGGGATATCTTCTCGTTGTGATCGTAGAAGATGTAGTCGTTGGCGGAGAGCAGCAGATGGAAGCTGAAGGTCTTGTCGATGCGGTAATCGACGCTGTACTCCACATAATCCACGTCCAGGGTCTTGCCGGAAGACTGCTTGCCGTCGTGGGGCAGTTCCCGCGGATAAAAGAGGAAGCGCATCCGGTACTTGTCGGCGTTGACGCCGAAGACCAGACCGGCCTTCATGTCGTTGAGGGTCACCTTTTCCTCGTAGACGAAATCGTCCCGAAAATGGTTGAACATCACCCCCACTCCCAGGTAGTACTTGCCCAGATGGAAGATGGTCTGGAAGCGCTCCGTCTGTATCACAACATTGGGCGTGAGGGCCCCCAGATAGGGATTGGCGACCAGCAGATCGAACTCCAGGAAAGAGGCCGGAATGATGTCCATATAGAACTTGTAGGGAAAGGGGGCCAGATACCCCTGGGTCTTGTCGTACTTGTAGCCGGTATTGTCGCCGCGGTAATAGTAGGCGGTTCGGATGACCCCGTCCAGGGTCATAAGGAAGAAATGGTCATGCCTGGGAAGCACCTCCTCGTCCTGGCACTTTTTCTTTTCCTCGCCCTTCTTATCTTCCGCCGCCTTCTTCTTGGCCGCGATCTCCCGCTGGCGCTGCTGCAGCCGCTTGGTATAGGCGTCCGGAAGCCACTTGATGACCTCCTGATTCTCGGGATCTATCTTGAGGACGTATTCGCCGGTATTGACCGCTTTCTCGTAATCCCCCGTCTTATAGTAAAGATATCCCACCCGCTCATGGGAGGGCACCTGGAGATTGTTGCGGCGCACCGCCTCCTCGTAGTTCTTGATGGCTTCGGGATAATCCTTCTTCATCTCGAGCACCCAGCCCCGGTTGTGATACACCCGGGCGGAGGCCTTGTTGTAGATGTCCAGGGCTTTGTCGAACTCCCGGAGAGCCTTTTCGAACATCTTGTCCGAACCGTACTGCACCCCCCGCTTGTTAAACTCCGCCGGGCTCTGGGCAAAAAGGGGCCCGATCAGGGAAATAACAAGCGCTGTGATGAGGATAATCTTTAATGGTTTCATATATCCGTCAGAAATCAGATTAATGGCGGCCCCCGGCTGACGTGGGCCTCATTCTATTATCGAAACTTCCCGTTCATCTCATGATGCATAATTTTTTATATCGGAATACCAAAACCGATCAGCACCCCGAAAAGACGGCCTGAAATCCCTTGAACCCTCGGAACCTGAGGGATTTCCCGGCTGAGACCGCCCTTAAGGTATAGAGATACCCCCCGAGAAAAGCAACAAAAAAGCGCAGGAGAGCCCCATTTTTATAACCACCCCCTGTTTGCACCCGGTAGCCATCACCCCCATGAACAGACGGGAAAGCCGTATTTATTGCTTTTCAAAACCGCCCGGGTATGTATACTCATATCAAAAACCGTTAAGGGGTGTTCCCCCCATGAAAACAGCCTCCTCACCCGGCATCAAAGGGTACGTGTCGACCCTCTCCCTTTTACTGGTGATCTCCCTTTGCGCCTGCGGAGAAAAATCCCCCCCGAAGCCGGGATCAGCCCCTCCGGGAGCCGGATTTCTGGTCGATGAGAAGGCCCGGGCGGAACACGGCGAGGCATCAGAGCTGTTCCGCCGGTATCTCGAAGGGAGGCCCGCGGCCAGCGCCAAGAACTGCGCCATCGAGGCCTTCCAGAAATGGGGCCGCGTCCCGGGCTCCGTGGGATATGTCGAGGAGGCGCTGAAGAAGATTGCCGTTACCGACGACCTCTGGGGCAAGATCATCGATTACGTCTACACCGCCTACTGCAACGAATATCGGAAAAAGGACGCGATCAGGCTCTTCGAAGGGTTGAAAAACAGGGTCACCTCCCCCAGGGCCCGGCAGATCATGCTTTTCCGCACGGGACGTCACCGCATGCTCTCGGGAGACAGGAGCGGGGCCCGGGCCTGTTTCCAGGAATCCATCCGGCTCAACGCGGACCCGTTTTATACGGAACACAGCCGCTTTCACATATACGACATGGAGAATCTCCTCATCGGCCGCAGGGCCCCGGATTTCCGGGTGACCGACATCCGGGGAAACCCGGTTACCCGAAAGGGGCTGAAGGGCAAGTACATCATCCTGCTCTTCTGGAACTCCTACTGCGCCCCCTGCAGCCGGTTCATCAGCGCCGTGAAAAACGTACAGGCACGCAGAAAGGATATCCCCCTGGCGGTCATCGCCTCGGGGGTTCACGACAGCGACATCAAGCTGAGCGTCTATGCCCGGGAACAGGGCCTGCCCTGGATTCTCGTCAGCGAACAGAATTCCCTCATCCGGGACATCAACACGAAGCTCATGTACGCCTTCAACGCCCATGAGATCCCCTACCTCTGCGTCATCGACCCGGCAGGAATACTGAGAGATAAGATATACCCGGATGAGGAAGCCCGGCCGATCGAGGAAAGGCTGGAAAAATCCCTGGGCCCGGCGACTCCCTGAGGCCGGTTGTTCCTCTGCAGTCCCGGGATTACGGGACTCCGTTTTCATCATTTAAAAAGGATGGAGTGCTGTTTATCTCTTGATATTTTCCTAAGCCGTTTTTTAATAATCCACGGCAGGAAGGGATTGACCTTAACACCTCTGAAAATACCATCTTGTTATCAGGCTAAGAGAGCTGCGGCACGCATGGTATGAATACAGACAAATCCAGATGCCTTTTATTCATAAAAGCGCTTGTATCCCTATGTGATGAATTATCTTTAAGACAGCCCAGGTTGATAATGATCCAATCATGAGACCATCTCTTAAATTAAGGACATCCCGTTTTACCCTCATTCTCCTCATCCCCTTGACCCTGCTTTCTCTTCTGACCTGCAATTACATAAACCCATCCCCCTCGAAACCCCGGGCCGTCCGGGGCGTTATGGACATCCGGGGCTGGGATTTCCAGAAAGACGGGGCCCTGAGGCTGAACGGGGAATGGGAATTCTACTGGAACCGCCTGCTGGAGCCCTCCGGGCTGAAACAGGAAGCAAAGGGGTCAGAGCCCGGCTACATTGCGGTGCCCGGTTTGTGGACCAGACACAAAATTGACGGAAAAAGCCTCCCCGGGAAGGGCCGGGCCACCTACCGGCTGAGGATCGAGAGCGGTCCCGAAAGCCGGCCCAAATCCCTGATCGTTCACCGCGTCCTCTCGTCCTACAGGCTCTGGATCAACGGCGCCCTCATGGACAAGAAGGGTATAACCGGCGAATCGGCCAGGTCCCGGGAGGATTATATCTTCGTGCACAACAAGAGGTTCGTTTCCTTTCCGCTCCGCGAGGGGACCAACGAGATCGTCCTGCAGGTGATCAATGAGGATTACAAATCCGGAGGGATAGACTGGCCCCTGCGCCTGGAGGATGAGGAGGCTGCGACCCGGCGGGAGATCCGGAAATACACCCTGGACATGATCATCGTGGGGCTCCTTCTCTTCCTGGCCGTCTACAATATTTTCTATTATTTTTTCCGCAGGGTGGCCACAAGCCCCCTCTATATCGGCCTCATGAGCATCGTCTGGGCGGTAAACACCTACAACATACAGTCGCCTCTCCTCACGGGACCTTCTACTTATCCGGGAAACCCCTTTCTCATCAATTATATCACCGTAATCCTCTTCATGACCCTGTGTCTGATCATGATCCATTCCCTGTTTCCCCGGGATTTCTCCCGGGGCTTCCTCAGGTTTTCCCAGATCATGGCGGCAGCCTTAACAGTCCCGCTCTTCTTCGTCGGCTTCCGGACGGCGGAAAGAATCATGATGATCGTTTTGTTCTTGCTGATCGTCTATATTCTCTACAGCCTCTACGTTTTCTTCCTGGCACTGAAGAGGCGCAGGGATGACGCGCTGCTCTTTTTCCTGGGATTCATCCCCCTCTACCTTGCCGGCATCAACAACATCCTCTATTTCCTCTGGATCATCGACACCGGGGACGCCCTTCCCTACAGCATGGTGGTCTTCTGCCTCTCCGCCACCCTGGTCATCACCCGGCGCTTTGCCCGGGCCCTGCACACAGTGGAAGTGATGACCGGAGAACTGGAGGCGAAGAACCTCTCACTGGAGAAGCTGGACCGGCTGAAGGACCAGATACTGGCCAACACCTCCCATGAGCTGAGGACCCCCCTGCACGGCATGATCGGCCTGACCGAATCTCTCCTGGAGGGCTCCGCCAGAAGCCTCCCCCCCAAGGCAAGGGAAAACCTGGCCCTCATAGCCTCGAGCGGACACCGCCTGACCAGCATGGTCAATGACC
>CALCJG010000057.1 GCA_937967705.1 uncultured Spirochaetia bacterium | reverse complement strand
GCCTTTCCCGTATCTGCCGCATATCCAGGAACAGGCCGGTATTCTGGCCTTCCCGGAGATCCACTGCAGCCCTGATCCCGTTTTGCATGCAAATATACCCTGCTGGAGGTTCTTCTCCCGTGAGGAGACGGCTCTTTCGCAGTTCCGCTATCTGGGCTGAGGATATCCGGGTCCTGTCCTTTAGCAGAATGCCGCGAAAGGGAAGACCCGCGGCCTTCAGAACCCCCGGGAGCACTCCCCTTATCTCCTCCAGACGGGAAAAGAGTTCCGTCTCGAAGAACTGGATCAGGATATAGCTGCCGTAACGGTCTATGGTCAGCCCCTCGATGCCGTCTCCCCCGAGGTGAAAGAGACGGTAACAGTCTGTATCGGGGTTTGTATGGAGGGAGGCCCTCCTCTCCAGCGCTTTTAATAGGATGTCGGCGATTGTCAAAAGGTGATCCTCTAACCGGAATTGCAGGGGGGAAACCCCCGCCTGTTCGACAGGGATTATCTTCCCCGCCCCTTTTTGTAAAGAAATCTTTAGGGAAGACCGGGACAGGAGGCTTTTTATCTTTAAATATCTGAAATTTTGCATGTCGGCAACCGAAAATAATGATATCAGGATGGGAGTCCCGAAAAGGGCGGCATCGAGAAGATCCCTGAGTGTTACCGGATACATATGTGTTTCCCGGGACCGTCCTAGTCCTCAGCAGGAGAGGGACGCCTCCTTCTTTGAGTGTGGGGGGCAGGACTGGGGGGGCTATTTATTTTACTTGACGGTGCCTTTCCTATTCAATAGTGTTATTATTTCTCATCCTTCGGAGAGATGTATCGTATTTTCATAATAATCGCGGGTCAAGAGCCGTAAAGGGAGAAGATAGGGGAAACAGGATGAAAAAATGGGGTATCAATAAAATCACCATTCTGACGCCGGATGAGGTACTCCGGGAGGGGGGCGTGGCTGTCAGTGGTGACCGGATTCAGCAGGTATCTACCCATGAGATCAAGGCTCCTTTTTCCCTGGACATGGAGGAAGCCATACTGCTTCCCGGATTGATTAACGCCCATGATCACCTGCTGGGCACTTATTATCCCAAAGTGGGTAACGGGCCGTACGAGAACTGGCTCCCCTGGGACAATGACCTGAAGAGTTCCCCGGTCTATGAGGAGCGTCAGCAGATCGAAAACCGGGACCTCTACCTGCTGGGGGCCTACAGGAATCTTGTATCGGGAGTGACCACGGTCTCAGACCATATACCCCATTTCGTCAACGATCCCTATATCGATATCCTGCCGGTCAAGGCGATACGGGACTACGCCCTGGCTCATTCCATCACCTCCTTTGCCCTGGCCTGGGGTGATGGAATAGAGGTGGAATACAAGAAAGCCCTGAAAGAGGACATCCCCTTCGTGACTCATATTGCCGAGGGATTTGACGGCGAAACCGTGATGGATGTGCGGGTCCTGGACAAGCGGGGAGGGCTGGGGGACCATTCCGTTCTGGTGCACGGCCTGGCCTTTTCCGATGAGGACATAAAGCTGATAAAGGAGCGGGGGGCCTCGGTGGTCTGGTGCGCCGATTCCAACATGTTCATGTACGATCGTACGGCCAATATCAAACAGCTCCTGAAAACCGGGGTCAATGTCTGTATAGGTACCGATTCCCCAATGTCCGGGGGTCTCAATCTGCTCTACGAGATGAAGTTCAACAAGGCGCTCTATTATAATTTATATGGCGAGGAACTCCCCGATGAGACCATTGTCAGAATGGTCACTACAAATCCCGCCCGTGCCTTCCGGCTGAAAAAGACCGGGGTTATAAAAAGTGGAAACGTGGCGGATTTTATTGTAATTAATAAGAAGGATGACAGCCCGTATACCTCGCTCCTCAAGACGGAATTGAAGGATGTGATGCTCGTGGTCATGGACGGGAAACCAGCCTACGGGGATGCCCGGTTTAGAAGCCTGTTCGACGAACTTAGAGTGCCCTGTCAGAAAATTGTATTGGCGGGTAAGGAAAAAGTCGTGGTGGGCGATCTCGCAGGGCTTCTAAAGAGGATCAGCAGGGCGGTGGGTTTTAAAAAGGAATTTCCCTTTTTGCCGGTAGAATTCGATATGTAATTCTTTGGAGAGATAAGATGTCAAACGGCGGAACAGCAGGAATATCAACGCGGGTCTATAAAAGCGGCTCTATCGTTTTCATGGAGGGAGATAAAAGCGATTATATCTACATCCTGAAAAGCGGCAGGGTGATACTCACGACAAAAAAGGTGGAAGAGAAGATCTGGGTAGAGGTGAAAGAGAACGTAAAGCCGGGGGAATTCTTCGGCGTCAAATCGGCTCTTGGTAAATATCCCCGGGACGAGACCGCTCAAACCTTCGGGGAGACGGTGGTTCTTGTTCTGAGCCTGGCGGATTTCGAGAGGTTGATTCTCAAGAACGTCAATGTCGTGAAAAAGATGCTGAAGGTCTTCAGCAATCAGCTTAGGCGGATCCATAAGGAGGTACGGGAGATACTGGGGGTCTCGGACTCCGTGAATCCCGAATTTGAACTCTACAAAATCGCTGAGTTTTATTTCAAGGCTGGAAGGTCCAAGCAGGCTCTTTTCGCCTATAGAAAGTATCTGGAGTATTATCCCGACGCAAAGTATTCCGGCAACGCCCAGCAGAGGATCAAGGCGCTGCAGTCCGGCGGGGATGCGGATGATTTCCAGGATGATTTCGAACCGGCTCCGCCCCCCTCTTCAGCGGCTTCATCCCGGGAGAACTATGACGATCTGACAGACTTTACCATCGATGACGGAGGATCATCGCGTCATGACGAATTCAGCGATCTGATGGAGGAAGAACCGGCTAAACCGGCTGCGAGATCCCCTCTCTCCTCGGAGATGGATGATTTTCTCTCAACGGAGAAATCCGAACCCATGGATGATTTTACCTTCGATGAACCCGATCTCGGCGGGGGGGCCTCGGCTTCGCAGGATATCAGTGAAATCTTCTATGAGGGAATGAGATTGTTCTCCCAGGAGCAGTTCGGGGAAGCCCTGGAGATGTATAAGAGGGTGCTGGATTTCAAGACCCTGAAGAACGACGGCGAGCGGAAAACCTTCGAAAAAGCCCATTTCGAAGCGGGTCGCTGTTATCTGAAGCTGGGCAATTACAATGAGGCTATGGCCGCCTTCAGCGGTCTTATCAAGAAGTTCCCCCAGTCGGACCTGGTGAAGAATGCCCTGTTCTACATAGGTATGGTCTTCGAGGCCACCCGCAACGTGGAAAAGGCGCTGACCTACTATAAAAAAGTCGCCTCCATGGAACCCAAGGACCAGCTGAACCGGGAAGCCATGAATAAAGTCACAAAACTACAGAGATGATCAGGGGAATTGCCATATGATGCAGCTGGACAGCCCTATTTTCGACAAGTTTCGGGTTGAGTTCGATCCCAATGAGCTGATATTCTGCGAATTCGAATTCGGGAACGAGTTCTATATCATTCAGTCCGGAAGGGTCAAGATAGTCAAGGTGATCAACAATACAGAAAAAACCCTCGATGTTCTGGAGGAGGGGGACGTTTTCGGCGAGATGGCCATACTGGAGGAGGAGCCCCGTTCCGCCTCGGCCATAGCCATGGACCATGTGAAGCTTCTCCGATTCCACCGGGACAACTTTGACGCCCTGCTCCAGGGCAATCCCCAGATGGCCTACAAGCTTCTGGTCATTTTCTCCAAGCGAATATATGATGCCAAACGGCGCATGATGATCCTGCTCCTGGAAGAACCCCAGCTGAAGATCATGGACGTGATGAACATGCTTGCGGAACAGGACCCCCATCTGGACGTCCAGGGACCCATCTCCCTCAAGGTGACCATTCAGGAAGTTGCCAACTGGGCCGGAATGCAGATCAACGACGTGCAAAAAATATTGACACATTTCAACCAGCTTGGCAAGATTGAACTCTTCAACGATAAGATCATCGTGAAGAACATCAGGGACTTCCAAAGGCTGGTCAATTCCAGACGGAAGAGCAACTTTTCCTAGCCCCTATAATCAGGCTCCCGTAGCTCAGGCGGATAGAGCAGTAGTTTCCTAAACTATGTGTCAGAGGTTCGAGTCCTCTCGGGAGCGAAGTTATCAAAGCGGTAGATTGCCGCTCTTTTTTTTGTTTTGAGGAAATTCATGCAGAAGAAACTGGAAGACATAGCGCGTAAATTCAGGGAAATCGAGAATGAGATGACCCGCCAGGAGGTCATTACCGATCAGAGCCGGTTCAAGGTCCTTACCAAAGAGCATTCCCAGCTGGCGCCCATCGTGCAGAACTATGAGGAGTTGAAACGCGCCCAGAGGGAGCTCGAGGACTCCCGCCAGTTGTTGAAAGATGAAAAAGACCCCGATATGAAGGAGATGCTCAACGGTGAGATAGCGAGCCTGGAGGAGAAAATCGAATCCCTTCAGGAAAGCCTGATGGTCCTCCTGCTGCCCAAGGACCCCAGTTCCGGTAAGGACATCATCATGGAAATCCGGGCGGGCACCGGCGGGGATGAGGCGGCCCTCTTTGCGGCAGATCTCTTTCGTATGTACAACCGCTATGCCGACGTGCAGGGATGGAAGGTGGAGATGCTGGAGATGAGTTCCACCGAGATCGGCGGCTACAAGGAAATCATCTTCTCCGTGAGCGGGAACGAGGCCTATGACTGCCTGAAGTACGAGTCGGGGGTGCACAGGGTGCAGCGGATACCGACCACCGAAGCTGGCGGGCGTATTCATACCTCCGCCGTAACCGTGGCCGTCCTGCCGGAGGCGGAGGAGAGCGACATACAGATCAGCCCTGAAGACCTGCGAATTGACGTCTACAGGGCCTCAGGACACGGCGGACAGTCGGTAAATACCACCGACTCGGCCGTGCGGATCACCCATATCCCCACGGGCCTGGTGGTTACCTGCCAGGACGAGAAATCCCAGCTCAAGAACAAGGCCAAGGCCCTCAGGGTGCTCCGGGCAAGGCTTTTTGAGAAAGTGGAAACCGAGAGAATGGCCAAGGAGAGCCAGATACGGCGGTCCCAGGTCGGTTCAGGAGACCGCAGTGAAAGGATACGGACCTACAACTTCCCTCAGTCCCGGGTGACCGATCACCGGATCGGGCTGACCCTTTATGCCCTCGACAAATTCCTCAACGGCGAAATGGACGATATCGTGGAAGCCCTGCAGAAATACGAGATTGAGCAGAAACTGAAAGCCGAAACGAAATGACCGCTGCCCAGGCCCTTAAGGACATCATGGACCGCTTCCGGGAGGCAGGGATCGAAAGCAGTGCCCTGGATGCGGAAATCATTCTGGCACGGGTGCTGAAGACGGAGCGCTACAGGCTCATCACCGAGAGAGAGCGGGAGCTGACCGGTCTGGAGCAGCGAAAGCTGGAAGGGCTGGCGGTCCGGAGACTGCGGGGGGAGCCGGTGGCGTATATCACGGGAATCCGGGAGTTTTACGGTTTGGATTTCCTGGTAAACCCCTCTGTCCTTATACCCCGTCCCGAGACCGAGCTGGTCGTGGACCTGGCGGTATATCATGCGGAATTTCAGGCGGAGGTGCTGGATCTGTGTTGCGGTTCCGGGGCCATAGCCGTGGCGCTGAAGCACAACAGGCCTGATCTCACGGTACATGCCTCCGATATATCGCCCGAAGCCCTCAGAGTGGCCCGAAAGAATGCCCGGTCCCTCCTGGGTACCGGCCGGGTCCATTTCCATCAGGGGGACCTCTTTGCCCCCTTCGGGGAGATGACCTTCGATCTGATCATATCAAACCCCCCTTATGTCGATCCCGCCTGCCGGGAAACCCTTCAGCGTGCATTGAGCCATGAACCGGAG
>CALCJG010000056.1 GCA_937967705.1 uncultured Spirochaetia bacterium | reverse complement strand
GAGGAACGGTGGAAGAAATGCGGAAGAACATGGCCAAAATGACCACCCTCCTCGGAGGGAGCGGCCCCGACCTTCCTCTCGTAAAGAACATCACCATCCCCGGACCGGCGGGCAGCATTCCCCTGCGCCTCTACTCCCGGGGCGACAGGAATCCCCCTATCGTCCTCTTCTTTCACGGGGGCGGCTGGGCCCTCGGCGACCTGGAGACCCATGATGCCGTCTGCCGGGCGATAACCAAGGAGAGCGGGGCCCTGACAGTGTCAGTGGACTATCGCCGTTCGCCGGAGCACAAATTTCCCGCCGCCGTGGACGACTGCTATGCCGCCCTCCTCTACGTCGGCAGCCACGGTAAAGAGCTCGACGGGGACCCCTCCCGCATAGCGGTGGCCGGCGACAGCGCCGGAGGAAATCTGGCCGCGGTGATCTCCCAGATGGCCCGGGACAGGAAGGGACCCCGTATCGGTCTTCAGGTTCTCATATATCCCGGCGTGGATTTTACCGTTCAGCGCTCTGCCAATCTCAATGAATCCTTCAGAAATTTTTCCAAGGGGTATTTCCTCAGCATGAAAGACATCCGCTACTTCAGCAAGGCCTATCTCCGGACACCGGAGGATATGCTTAACCCCCTGGCCTCTCCCGCCCTGGCTAAAAGCCTCAAAGGGCTGCCTCCGGCCCTCATCCTTTCGGCACGCTTTGACGTCCTCTACAGCGAGGGCAAGGCCTATGGTGATAAGCTGAAGGCCGCCGGCGTACCGGTCCGCCATCAGGTCTATGACGGGATGATACACGGGTTCATCAACTCGCTCCGTTTCGTACCGGAGGCCCGGGCCGCGGTCCGGGAGATAGCCTCAGAGCTGGGTAAGGTTTTCCCGTCCGAGGCGGCCAGGTAAAGGTAAAGTTAAAGGAGCCGGATCAACGGCTGGAGTTTATCATCGAACAGCGCTGTTCCGTAGGAAGGGCGCTGTTTTTATAGACATTGTTTCGGGTTAGCCCGGTAACTCAGGGCTTTTTCACGAAGGTGGGCATCGTGTCCTTTATAAAGGGAACCCCGTCCAGGGTATACGCCCCCATCACGCACCCCCAGCCCTCGCTGTACATCGTATACTGAGGCCATAGGACCATCTTCATGTCCGCCAGCCTGCGGGGGCGCTGTCCCGGTATTCGGAATTGATAGACATGTTTGATGCTGATGGCCCTCTTTAACGTCGCGTAGCGTACTTTATTCTCCTTCTCCCAGGGACCACGAAAAGGCTCCACGGTGATGGCGAAGGTGTTGATCAGCTTCTTGCCGTTGTATTCCTTAACGGTTACCGTGGATAAATCCTTTTCGCCGAAGCCCCGGAAACTGACTGTGAGATTATTGATCACTTCGGTCTTGAGGCAATTGACCTCAAAATCTTTACGCATCTGATCGCTCCACCGTTTATTCGTGCTGCAGCCGAGAAGGCACAGTACGACCACCATGCCCGTTACTGTCTTCATTCGCGCCATATCACACCCCTGTTGTTATGAGATAAAAAATGAAGGGACCTGTTTTCCGCCCAGATTAGTCCCGCCGGGATATCTTCGTCAAACGGGAAATGAATGACTGTAGAAGAATTTTTCCAGTTTTGATATAATGCTTGACAGAACAGATTTATTTTCTATATTTCAATATAAATATAAACTTTACCTTACCTAAATACATCAGTTTAATTTCATCTCTGGAAGAATATGACGCCCGCTGAACAAGGGCTGTCAAAGATGCTCCATTCGACCTGGAAGGGGTTGGAACCATGAACAGACTGTTTACCAGGACCGGTTTCTTTAAGCTAGCAATTATATTTCAAATCCTGCTTTCTTTATTCTTACATAAAAGTCCTCTCCACTCAAAACCCTATAACATCCTGGACGGGGAATCGCCCTATATCCTCCCGCCTCTTTCCGTTGAGCCGAGGCTGATGATAGGATACGAGACCGGTTATATCCCGGATGTTTTCGTAAGACCCTGGATCGACCTGGGCATACTGAAACGGCTGACCGTGGGAGGGGGTATTTACTATACCTGGTTTACCGAAGCCCACCGGAATCGAATCTCGGAGTGGGAAGTCCGGGGCAAGGGGAAGATCATGGAGATCCCCGGAGATCGGAAGAGCACACGTCT
>CALCJG010000055.1 GCA_937967705.1 uncultured Spirochaetia bacterium | reverse complement strand
ACCCCCAAAGACCGCTATACCATTCAGATCGGCGGAAAAAAGCGGAGCGTCAGCTACAACACCCAGATCCATTACGCGGATTACGGCAGCGGAACAGCAGAGGGGATCGGCATTCCCTGCTCCTATCTGCCCATGGACCTTTTCATAGAAGGATATAACCGCGACGGCGATCATCGGGAGCTCTGCTGGGTACGATTCAAGGATTATGACAGGGGGCTTATCAATGCCGTGCTCTTTATTGAAAAAACCGTCCTGAACATAAGGGGAAAAAGAACGGAATGCGCCCCCTTCCAGTGGGTCCCCCTGGAGGGCAAGGGCATGGTGATTAGAAAATATTAGAGGAGAAAGGGGGAAGAAAAGCGATGATACTGAAACTAACGGATCAGGAATACCAGTCCCTTGCGGAGAAGTTTCTGACGGAGTACCTGCGCAACGGGTTTCAGAGCCTGAGCAAGAAGGACACCGACCTGCTCATCTTCTATCTCCTCATGACCCATAACGGCTTCTCGGCGGGGCAGAACCTCTACGAGATCGCCAAGGAGCTGAAGATCACCCCGAACAGGACCCGCTCCCTCATCCTGGAGGCCTCCCTCCGCTGGGGCCAGCCGGACACGGCCGCCATCATACGGGTCATTTTCAACCGCATACTACAGGAGGAATACCTGGAGACCGTAAAACAGCAGAACGCCGACCTCATCGCCCGGGGAAAAATACCGGTACTCCTGGACAACCCCATCGAGCGTCTGGAATTCGAGAACGCGGTCAAAAAGCTGGAGGCCATTCCGGAATACACCTTTAACCGGGACGTGCTGATCATCGGCGTGGAGACCGTGTTTCAACTGGCATTGCAGTTCGGGTCGGAGGAGATACGGGGCAGGATCAAAAAGTCCGATCTTCAGACGGCGGAACAGCAGCTCAAGGACATACTCACAAAGGAGATGAAGACCCTCACTTTTGACGATTTAAAGAGAATACCGGGACTTCTGCGGAGCGTTGCGGTGAGTAAGGGCTGGGATAGCCTCATCAAGGGAGACCTCTTCAGCTTCCTAGGCGGACTGATGTCCCGGGTTCTGGGGAAATAGCGGTCTTTGCAACCGCCTTTCCCAGTAACCGCATGTCTCAGACGTGTACCTTGGTGCCCTGCAGTTTGAGATACTCGAGAAGGACCTCATCTTCGATGAATCCGTTCTTGGTGAGGATGACCCCCAGCATGTTGCCTTCCCTCTTCTGCATCTCCAGCGCCTCCTGAAGCTGTTCTTCCGTGATGACGCCGTCCTCTACGAGCATTTCCCCCAGCCTTCTTTTAACCACGAAAGACCTCCTGTCCTCTTTTTTCCCTCAGTATAGCGCAGTTTTTATGGGAAAGTCAAGAGATTATTCCTCCGCGGACTCATCACCCCCCACCTTTCGGCGCGGCGGGAGCGGTCCCCAGTACTGATAGAGATAGCACTGCAACCGCCCGTTGTAGAGCTTGCGGTTTTTGCTGGACCGCTGCCCGTAGAGCTTCTGAAAATCCGGATGGCCCGAGAGGACGAAAACCGACCAGGTATCCAGCGTGGAAAAGACCCGGCCCATGGTTTTGTAGAGCTCTTCCACCTCCTTTTCCTCCCCCAGCCGCTCCCCGTAGGGGGGATTGCAGACGATACAGCCGTACTTTTTTTTGGAGCTGAACTCCTCCAGGGGTTTTTTTTGATAGATGATGTTTTCCGCCACCCCGGCCCTCTCGGCGTTTTCCCGGGCCTTGGCAAAGACCCGGAAGTCCCGGTCGGAGGCCAGTATCTTGAAGTCGAGCCGGTTGATCTGCTCCCGCGCCTCGGCCCTCAGTTTCCCCCATACCTTGACGGGGATATGCGGCCAGCTCTCCGCAGCGAATTCCCGGTCCAGCCCCGGGGCCCTGTTGCGCCCGATAAGGGCCGCCTCGATGGGGATGGTACCGCTGCCGCACATCGGGTCCGCCAGGAGCCTGTCGGGTCTCCACCGGCTCAGGGAGATCACGGCCGCAGCGAGGGTCTCCCGCAGGGGGGCCTCTCCTTTTTCCAGGCGGTAACCCCGCTTGTGCAGCCCGGCCCCGCTGGTGTCCACTGTCAGCGTCACCGTGTCCCGCAGAAGTCCCACCTCTATCTTGTAGACCGGTCCGCTCTCCTCGAAGAGGGTCCTGCGGTATTTCCGTTTCATGGCCTCCACCACAGCCTTCTTCACGATGGACTGGCAGTCGGGCACGCTGTAGAGCTTGGAACGGACGGACTTCCCCGTCACGTGCATCTTTCCCTTCTCGGGGATGAGGTCCTCCCACCGCACCGCCAGGGTCCCCTGGAAGAGATCCTCGAAATCCAGCGCCTGGAACTCCGCCATCTTCAGCAGTACCCTGTCGGCGCTCCTCAGCCAGAGATTGCAGCGCACGATATCGTAATCGTCGCCGCTGAAACTCACCCGGCCGTCCTCAATTTTCAGATCCTTATAACCCAGCGCCCTCAGCTCGTCGGCAACCACCGACTCGATCCCGAAAGCCGCTGTGGCAATCAGTTCATAACGTGCCATCCCCTTCCGCTCCTTTCCTTTTCCCGACTCTTTCCTATGTCAACTTTGGATACCAGCTCCACGATAGC
>CALCJG010000054.1 GCA_937967705.1 uncultured Spirochaetia bacterium | reverse complement strand
GGTGATTCCCTACAGCGGAGGGACCACCGGCAAGCCCAAGGGGATCATGCTCTTCAATTACAACTTCATCGCCGAGGGGTATCAGTGTATTAACTGGGCGGACCTGGTCGAGGAGGACTCCATCCTGGCTATCCTGCCCATATTTCACGGATTTGGCCTGGGGGTCTGCGTCAACGCCGCCTTCATGGGGGGCGGCAAGAGCATCCTGGTACCGATGTTCACCCCTGAGGAGGTGGCGGAGCTGGTGAGGAAGAAGCGCCCCTCCTGCATGATCGGGGTGCCCACCCTCTACGAGGCGCTCAACCAGAATCCCCGGTTTCAGAAGACCGATCTGAGCTGCCTCAAGGTCTGCTTCAGCGGGGCCGATACGCTCCCCCGGGTGGTAAAGGAGCGTTTCGAGGGGATCGTAAACCGGCAGGGAGGAAAGGTCAAACTGCTGGAGGGATACGGTCTGACGGAGGCGGTAACCGGCATCATGGCCATGCCGATGGGGGAATACCGGGAGGGGAGCATAGGCATACCCTTTCCGGACATGGACGCCAAGATCATCAGACCCGGAGGTCTGGAGACGGCGGACCCGGGGGAGGAAGGGGAGCTCTGCCTGCGCGGACCGGCGGTGATGCTGGGGTATCTCGATCAGCAGGAAGAGACCGACAGGACCCTCGTCCAGCACGGGGACGGCCTGGTCTGGCTGCACACCGGTGACCTGGCGGTGATGGACGCGGACGGGTTCTTCTACTTCCGCCAGCGCCAGAAGCGGATGATCAAGTCCTCCGGCATGAACGTCTATCCCTCCCAGGTGGAGGAGGTGCTCTATAAGCATCCTGAGGTCAAGGCGGCCTGCGTCATCGGCCTGCCCGACAAGGAACAGGTGGAGAGGGTCAAGGGGTTCGTGGTTCTCAAGGATGATTCCCTGGCCGGCCCTCTGATGGAAAAGGAGCTGATCGGGCACTGCCGTAAGACCCTGATCAAGTGGAGCTGCCCACGGGAAATCGAATTCCGTACCGAACTTCCCTTGACACTGGTGGGCAAGGTGGCGTATAAAAGGCTTGAGGAGGATGAGATCGCCCGTCTCAAGTCCGCCGGGGAATACACCGGCAATCGATGAGCCGTATCAGACAAACAGGAGGATGATCATTCATGAATAGACTCGATATCATTCGGGAAACGGCCCGTGATCCCCATTCCTATGCCAAAAAGTGGAAGGAAAAGACCGGGGGTAAGGTTGTGGGATATTTCTGCACCTATACCCCGGAGGAGATTGTACACGCTTCGGGGTCCCTGCCTTTCCGCATTTTCGGTTCGGTGGACAATATCAGTCTGGCCGATACCCATCTTCAGGCTTACAGCTGTTCCCTGGTCAGGGGCGGTCTCGAGGAGGCCCTGAAGGGGAATCTCAGCTTTCTGGACGGTACTGTCTTTCCCCATACCTGCGATTCCATCCAGCGGCTCTCGGATATCTGGCGGCTCAACGCGGGTTTCCCCTTTCATCTGGACGTGGTTCTCCCGGTCAAGCTGGATACCGCCAGCGCCCGGGACTATCTGGGGGAGGTTCTGGGCAAGTTCCGCAGGGATCTGGAACAGTCCCTGGGGAAGAGCATCAGCGACAGTCAGCTGGGGGATTCCGTTAAGCTCTACAACCGCATGCGGGGCCTGATGAGGGAGCTTTACCTGCTGCGAAGCGGCAATCCCGGCATCCTGACGGGTCGGGACGTCTACTGGGTGATCAAGGCCTCCATGGTCATGGACCGCGCCGAGTTCACGGAAAACCTGGAGAAGCTTCTGGAGGAACTGAAAGCCTCAACCCCGCAGTCCGCGGGAAAGGCATCCAGGCGTGTGTTCCTGGCGGGGGGGATTTGCAATCATCCCGATTTCTATACGCTGATAGAGGATGCCGGGGGGTCGGTGGTCTGGGACGAGCTCTGTACCGGGACCCGCTCTTTCGAGGGGGTGCTGGACGAAACAGTGCCGCCCCTGGAGGCGTTGACGAAGCGCTATTCCGAGAGGGTGGTCTGTCCCGCCAAATACAACGGCAATACGTCCCGGGCGGACAACCTTCTTCGCCTGGTGCGGGAGAAGGAGGCAGCGGGGGTGGTCTTCGTCTACCTGAAATTCTGCGATCCCCAGAGCTTCGATTACCCCTACATGAAGGAGGCCCTGGACAGGGCCGGCATTCCCAGCATGCTCCTGGAGGTGGAGGAGCAGCCGCAGGCGGAGGGGCAGTTGAGGACGCGTTTTGAAACCTTTATGGACATGCTTTGAGATGATGAAGCGAGGGAGGTAAAATCAATGGCTGAAGAAACGAAAACACTGGATCCGGAAAAGGAAAAACGGAAGATCAAATCCGTCAAGCGGATGAAGGAGATCATGACGGAGTACTATATTGGAGCCAAGACGGCCCGGCAGAACGGGAAGAAGGTGGCATGGATCACCAGCGGGGGGCCGGTGGAGCCCCTCATCGCCATGGACGTGATCCCGGTGTATCCCGAAAACTACGGCGCCATGATCGGCGCCACCAAGATGGGGGTAGACCTCTGCGAGAAGGCCGAAGAGATGGGCTATTCCCGGGACCTCTGTTCCTATGCCCGCTCGGACATCGCCTCGGCCACGGTCAACGGGGGGCCCATAGGCGGTCTGCCGGAGCCGGACTTCCTGGTCTGCTGCAACAATATCTGCGGTACTGTGCTCAAGTGGTACGAGGTTCAGGCCCGGTACTTCAAAGTGCCCCTTTTCATTCTCGATACGCCCTTTATACACACCGAATTCTCCGAGGAGGCCCGACGTTATGTGAAGCGCCAGATGGAGGAGTACATCCTCTTCCTGGAGGAGCAGTGCGGCCGGCCGATGGACCGCGACCGGATGGACGACGTGGCGCGGCTCTCCCTGCAGGGGCAGAAGCTCTGGCAGGCGGTCCTGGACACCACCACCCATCGCCCCGCCCCCATGACGGCCTTTGACGCCTTTTTCCACCTGGCTCTCATCGTGACCCTCCGGGGCACGCAGACCGCGGTGGACTACTATCAGCTGCTCCTCGAGGAGATGAAGCAGCGGATAGAGCAGGGGATCGGCATGCTCCCCCACGAGAAGTACCGGCTGCTGTGGGACAACCTCCCGGTCTGGTACAAGACCAAGTGGCTCTCGGACAAGTTCGCGGCCCACGACGCCTGCCTCGTGGCGGACACCTATACCTCAGCCTGGAGCGGCGTGCTGCATCTCATCGACGAGAGCAATTTCCTGGAGTCGGCGGCCGTCGCCTATTCCAGCGTCTACATCAACATCTCCATCGACAAGATGTACGACATCGTGAAGAAGATGATCCTCAAGTACCAGGCCGACGGCCTAGTGATGCACTCCAACCGGAGCTGCAAGCCCTACAGCCTGGGGCAGTACGACATTCAGAAGCGGGTGGCCGATGAGCTGGGGGTGCCGACCCTCGTGCTGGAGGCGGACATGGTGGACGAGCGCAATTTCAGCGAGAGCCAGATCGAGACGCGCATTGACGCCTTCATGGAGCTGATACGCGACAGAAAGGGGGAGTGATGAGAGGGATGGAAATCAGGATCGGAGCCTCTGCGGCGGTTTTCCTTTTGGCACTGCTGTCTCTTTCCGAGGCCCGGGCCACGCGGGTGGGCATCACGCCGCTGGAGCCCCTCATTAAGCAGGCGGACGCTGTCCTGATCGCCGAGATACGGGAGGTCAAGACCTCCGATTACCGGCAGAAAGGGAAGGTCTGCACCCGCGACTTCATCTGGATCCTCAGGCCCGTGCGTTATCTGAAGGGCAAACTGCCGGCCGGTGTTCCCCTTCATTTCATCTATACTACGGTGGTGGACGATCGGGACCCCTGTCCCCGGGTCTATCTCATCAACCCTCCCCGGGCCTACCTGATTAAAACCGGTGCGGTCAGGGGCGTGCGGGTGATAGCCCTGGTGAAGAAGGAAACGAGAGATGGGAAAACGCACTACACCGTGACTGCCACCCAGGAGATGGACAAGCTGGATTTCATGAAGAAGGTGATGACAGGGAAGTGAGAAACTCTCTTTCTCCGTATATCCTTCGATTGACGAAAAGAGTCTATTCCCAGAAAACTTATGCCTGGTAAGGAATCCTGATCAATAAAAACCGCTGGACTCATAGGGCTTTGATGCTGCCGCCCCGGCCTTCTTCAGCTCTTTGATGATGGATTGAAAGGCCCTGATCTTCTCACGCCTTTCGGTCTTCTTGAGGGACTTCGACTTCTTGACACCGCTCAATAACCCCTGGGCAAAGTCCAGCGCTGTGTGGCCGTCGGCGTCCTGCAGGTTGACCTCCGCTCCGCTGCGGATCAGGATCTGCACCGATTTCAGGCAGCCGATCCGCACCCTCTGCATGAGCGGAGTGTTCTGCTGCCGGTTCCGCATGTTGATCTTCGCTCCCTTCCTGATCAGATATTCCAGCATTTCCGGACTGCGGGCGCAGTGTATGGGGTAGGCGCCCCAGTTGTCGTTGTAATTGACGCCGTCTTTGATCTCCTCGATGAGATAGCGGGCCAGATCGTTGTGTCCCATAGTCAGGGCTATGGTCAGCGGGGTGCGGCCCTCACAGGTCGAGGGCACGCGCTGGAAGGTTTTGGGACAGTACATCCAGGTCTGGGCGCCCTTCTTCAGGGCCATTTTCGTGCCTTCGAGGTCCCCGTTGAAACAGGCCAGGTAGAGTTCGGACTGCAGCAGTTCTGCGTCCTTAGAATGCACCCTGGAGGAACTGCAGGTAATTCCCGCTGCACCGAGGAACAGAGTCAGGAAAAATGCGATTGACCTCTTTAAATACAGCATAAACCTGCCTCCCTCGCAGCGAGCCTTATTATGAAAGAGAAATACCGTCTCAATGCCCCTTCTCCCGGAATCGCTTACCCATACGGGCACCGGCCTTCTTAAGCATGTGGATGATCTGACGGTAATTTTCAATAATTTCCCGGTCCTCCTTTATAAACTGAGGCAAAACAGGATCCATTTTTAAATCCCTCTTAAGCCTTTTCTTCGCCCGATATTCGTAGCCTTCCGCAAAGCTCAGTGCGGTGTAGCCGTCCCGGGTCCGGATGTTTAGCCTGGGCTTGTATTTCAGGAGAAGCTGGACCGTCTTTACCTGTCCCAGCACGGCGGCAGTCATGATGGGGTAGGGATCCTGGTTGACGTCCGCCCCCCTCTCCAGGAGCAGTTGGATGACTTCTATGTGGTTTTTATCTACGGCCAGGTAAAGAGGTGTTTCGTTATAGGAATTGTCTCTCCGGCAAACGCTGTTGGGGTCCACCCCCTTGTCCAGCAGGTATTTGACGAAGGAGGTGTACCCCATCTCCGACGCCACATGGATGGGGGCCCTCTGCCCTGCCTTGAGTTCCCTTTTACCGTGAATGTCCGCACCCTTGTCCGCCAGCTCCACGAACCTCGCAAAGTTACCGCTGACAATACACCCTGCCAGGGTATCCGGCTGTTTCGGTTTCGATGCCGCGGGTTTTTTCTGGGTCTGACATTGCGCAAGAATGAAACAGAGAAGAAGAGCGGGGATGAGCAGTATCTGACGCCGTCCGTATTTCATGGAGTGCCTCCTGTGTTCTTATGATAAAAGGTTCTGTTATTCAAAAAAACCCCTGTTGTCCTCGACGTACGCCCAGACCGTTCCCGAAAGGGCACACTTCTTGGTTCTTGTGGTGATTATTTTTGAAGAGTAATATCGAATGCCGTATTTGTCGTACCCTCCATGAAAGGATTCCTCACCGTAAAAATTCCCTGTAAAGGTTATCTTAACGATGTTGGCGGCCGGATCATATCCGATAATGACATTCTTGTCATCCTGTAAATAAACCCAGCCCTCGTATTGCATCTGAACCGTATATTCTCCTTTCCTCTTCTTCTTGATCATTATTTTTAAGACCTTACTATAATGAGTTGCGGGACAATATTCAGTTAATCCACGATCTCCCGGTGAAAAACGACAACCCACTTTCGACAGCCACATCCACATGGTGGATATTTTATCATCGTAATAGGGGTGCATACCCCTGTCGATATCTTTCCCATGATAAACGATGTAATTATGCAGCAGGACCTTCCTTCCGTTAACGTTAATAATCCCAAAGGAAGATGCCCTGTATCTGTCCAAAACCGCCTTTTCCTCAATGAAGGACGCGCGGGAAGTATATTTCGATTTTACGAATTTTATATGGGATGTGCAGCTCATTACGCTGAAGAGGATCAGGACAGGGAGGGCTTTAATAAGTAGTGTCCTTTCGGGTTGATGATTCATCGTTGGCGCCTCTCTTGCGGTCCTGAATGGTTCGTCATCGGTCCGTGTACACAGCAAATTTGCCTTTCTCGACAAGGGGGAGTATAGATTGCACAAATTCATTGAGCAACTGGCACTCGACAGTATCTCCCTGAATCCGGTAGATAACCAGGTAGATGGTGTTGCCTTCATGCTTGAGGTATACCCTGTCCCCTGGTTTGATTACTTTATCCGCCCGGGCTATTGAGGCCGTGAAGTGGCCGTTCAGTCGTGCAACGGATATGGTCCCGATCTTTTTCTCTCTGGCCAGTACCGGGGAGATCCCGGGGAGTATGATGCTGTTGAGGAGGATGAATAACAGAAGTGTTTGTATCTGTTTCAAAACAAATACCTCCCAAATACATTCTTTCAGAAATACCAGTAGTAAAATCCGCTAAAAGTATAAAACCGCTTTTATCACCTTTCGGTCTCCCTGAAAAAATGCATGGTATGTTCTCCATGACCGCCGAAAACCATGATGACCCGCGACTATGCGATTTATCCGTTAATGCTTCTCTATCTCTTACTCTGTATTGTCCTGTGTGCAGGACTGACAATCCCGTTCTGTTCTCGATCACCGCTTTTCGGGGGCATGCAGGCCCCGGATGACGGACTCTTCTTTATTTATACAGGATATATAGAAATCATAGGCGTCAGAACGGATGCTGTCAATAGATATTATGAAAATTAATCAAAAATTTTATAGAATTGTTTAGTATTTTTTAATTTTATGAAATATTATTATTTTGAAGGAAAAGAATTCTGGCTAATAAGGTATTTTAGGAGAGTATAAAGAGCCCATTTCCTTTGGTGCCGGCATGGAATCAGAGGGGTACAGGCAAGGCCGGTATTCTGACAGGAAGAGGAAGGGGGTGATGGACACAGCAGAATAATCCCTGCCGGGATATCCTTTCGATGACTGCTTGACATCCTGACCCCATGTCGGATACTTTACTAACGATGAAAGCGCGATGCGAACTGCCGACGGGAATAACGGTCTTGATCTAATGCTGTTTCGAAAGAGAGATGAGAGGCTCTACAGGCCTTCGGTGGAGTACCCCATCGTCCCGCACTGCAATCTGCGCTGCCGGGGTTGTGATCATCTGTCTCCCTGCATGGAACCCGAGGAGATTCCCCTTGAACGGGTAAGCGCCGATGTGAGCGCCCTGACCGGTGTCCTGCGGACGGATGATTTCAAGATACTGGGCGGCGAGCCCCTGCTGCACCGGGATCTCCTTCCCATACTAAGGTCCGTACGCGAGAGCCGAATCGCCCCCTCCCTGACGCTTTTTACCAACGGGTTGCTGCTTCACAGGGCCGATCCGGCGCTCTTCGAGACCGTCACGAGGATAGGGATCAGCCTCTATCCGGGCGTTAAGCTCCGGATCACCCCGAAGGAATTGAGGGCGATATCCCGGAGGTACAAAATCAGGATCGAGTATTTATACAGAAGCCATTTCCTCACCGCCTATCCCCCCTCCGAGATACGGGACGGAGCGCTGGTTCGGAGGATCTACAGAGGCTGCAAACTGACGGGCCCCTGGAGCTGCCACACGCTCTGGAAGGGGTATTTCTACAAGTGCTCCCGGGCCCCTTTCCTCACCCTGGGGATGAAATTGAGCGGGCTTGCGGACGTTCCCCCGGCGGGGGAGAACGGTGTGGCGCTCATCGGCAATGCGAACCTGCGGGAGGAGATGGAGAGCTATCTTTGCAGTCCGGAGCCCCTGGAGGCATGTCGCTGGTGTCTGGGATCGATGGGGAGGATCAATCGTCAGGAGCAGGGCGGGATATGCGGTCCCCCCTTTCATGAGGACGAAGAGATGTCCCCGGAAACGATGCTCCGAAGCCGGGGCAATCTGGTTAAGTCGCTGGCGGAGATGATCTGGATGCGGATAAGAGGCCGGGGGATAGGCTGATATGATTAACTTCAGGAGACTCCACTGTCTGCCCGGACACTCTGAACCTTTCAGAACATCGCTCCTTTGCCGGGGAGGGCCCGCATGCGCGTGCTCCTGACAACCCTGGGAACCGCCGGCGACGTGACCCCCTTTCTCTCTCTGGCGCGGGCTCTGAAGGGAAGGGGACATGAGGCCGTTCTGAGCAGCTTCCCCCTCTTCCGGTCGCTGGCCGAAGCTGGCGGTGTCGATTTCATCCCCAACAGGACGGAGTTTACCCTGGAACAGCACGACACCATGTCCCGCCGCATCAAGAAGAGCCGTAACCCGAGGCATCAGCTCCGGCTGATGTTCGAGGGGCTGATCCTCTACGATGCCCGGAACCGCTTCGAGGATCTCCGGGCCCTGGCCGCCGGCTTCGACCTGATGGTCTGCCACAACATGGATATCTGTGCACATGAGGCGGCCATCGCCCTCGGGATGCCCTGGGTCTCCACGGCCCTGCACCCCTTCATGATCCGGGATGTGCGCTACTTTCCCGGGTCGCCGGTCCGCCGGGACTGGCTGGCTCCGGTCAACCGGATGGCCTGGAGCGCAGTGTCCCTCCTCGAGCGGAGCAGATCGGAAGAGCGTCGTGTAGGGAAAGAGTGTAGATCTCGGT
>CALCJG010000053.1 GCA_937967705.1 uncultured Spirochaetia bacterium | reverse complement strand
CCAGGGCCGGGTGAATCTTCATACCCCAGAAGACGACGGCTCCCGCCAGGGAGATGGAGACCAGGTTGATGAGGAAGAGCAGAAAGGCCCCTCCCGCCACCTCCATGTTGGCGGTTCCCAGCCCGATTCCCACGGTGCACAACGGGGGCATGAGCGCCACGGCGATGGCGATACCCACGAGGGTGTTGCTGATCTTTTTATTGGCGTTCCCGTAGGCCCCCACGATGCCCGAAGCCAGCGCCACGATGATGTCGAAGAGGGTGGGCTGAGTCCGCGCCAGGATCTCAGGGGAGTATCCCGCCATGGGGATGTAATAGGCGATGGTGGCGGAGATGAAGACCGCCAGGAGTATCCCCTTGATGAGGGAGAAAAGGGCGGTCCGCACCAGAAGGATGTCTCCCCAGATCACTCCCAGCGAGAAGGCCAGGATGGGCGTCATCAGGGGCGCCACGATCATGGCCCCGATGATGGTGGCCGTGGAGCCCTGCAGAAGCCCCGTGGTGGCGATGACGCAGGAAAGGATGGTGAGAATATAATACTCTATGGTGGGGCGTGCCCCGTCGGAAAGCATCTGGTAGACGTTGAGGTCCTGTTTCTCCTTGTCCTTGATCTGGCGGTACTGATCGCGTTTGGTTTTCCAGAAGCTCGGGCTGATGTAGTTCTTCAGCGTCCGTTCCTCCGGTTCGATCACGTGCTGAAACATCCGACGGATCTCGTCTGTCTGTGCGGCGAGACGGGCGCGGCCCTTCGCTTCCTCCTCCGATGAGGGGGCTTTGGCGTCCCTTGCCCGGCCCTGCGCCTTCGGGTCATCGGAGGCGGGGGGTTGTTCAGCCGATTTCTCCTCTCCGGAGAAGAGGGATTTCATGCGGGAGAAGAAACTGCGGGCCATGCCGCTCATTCCTCCATGTCGTAGACCAGTTCGAAACAGATCAGGTTGGCCAGCAAAGCCTTCAGGGGCATCCCCTTGACCGTTTTTACGAGATGAGCGTCTTCCACTCCCTCGAAACGCCATTCCTTGCCCTCAACCCGGATGCATCCCCGGTATTCATGGCTGTCCATGTGATAGAGTTTGATGGTCTGTTTTTCCTGCATAGGGTTTCCTCACTGCTTAACGGATGGTTTGTAATATGGATCAAGGATAGTAAGGGGCGGGGATTCTGTCCAGATTTTTTATACAGTTAAAAATCCAGCGGGCCGCCTCCTCCCGGCCGTTTCCCCGGCCGTCCTGCCAGAGTCCCCTGGTCAGGTTGTCTACCCTGGCCTGCTGATCGTCAAAGCGCCGGGGAAAGGGATGCAGAAAGAAGCTCTGACCCGGCAGGGCCCGGCTGGAAGCCGCCGCCATGTTGTAGCCCCCGCCGGCGGCAATGTAGCGGTATTCCCGGTATAGGGGATGGGCGGGAAAGAGGTTACGGTCCGGAAAGACCGTATCCAGCAGGGGGTCGCGGAGGCCTCTCTCCGCCGCCTGCTGCTGGGCGAAATCCCGGAGCTGATGCTGTTCCTCCCGGCTCCCGCTGTGAACCAGAAGGAGACGGTTTTCCTTAAAGGAAGGGGGTGATGTTTCGGAGACATCGAAGTCTGCCGGGAGAACGGGGTCAGCCAGCAGAGCGGTATCCCCCCAGCCCTTCAGGAGGCGGTGGTACTCCTCCTCCAGGGGTTCCAGGACGAGGGATGCCCGGGGGGGCGGGCCTTCCCGGCTGTCGAGCCGTTCCCGGTAGGCGCCCCACTTGAGGGAACGGGCGATGAGGAGCCGGGGGATATGCTCCCCCAGTTCGGCCCATTCGCCGATGAGTCCCCAGGGGAAGCAGTCCAGCACCAGGATTCCAACACGGTAAAGGGCGAGATAATCCCGCAAGTAGCGGTAGTAGGCCCTGCGGGAGGAGAGTATCTCCTCCGGGGGACAGTCCAGGGGCAGCGGACCCGCCGCCTCGCGCACCAGGGGACTTAAGCGGCTGGAGCAGAGGACCCTTGCCGGAAAAGAGCCCTGCGGCAGGGCCTGAAGGATGGCAAGGGCCCGGGTGATGTGTCCCAGACCGCCGCCCGCCGCGTAATAGAGAAGGGTCTCCCCGGCAGGTTCGAGCATCGAAGGAATTCCCCTAGAGTTCTCTCAGGAGCAGAAGGGCATAGAGGACCAGCCGTTCCTCCCCCTTGAGGTCGGTCAAAAGGGCCACCGCTGCGGCGGAACGGGGTTTGTCGGAGGACATGCGGGCCAGCACCTTTCCGGAAGAGTCCTTTACCTTGATGACCTTCCGGTCCGCATAGAACTTGGCCTTTCCGATTTCCGTCTCCCCCTGTTTGACTTTATAGGAGGAATTTTCCATTTTAAATCGTATCGACCAGGCGGAGGGGTCCTCCTCGCTCCGGAGTATCTTGATCTTGTCGTCCTCCTTCTTGATCTTCAGGCGCAGCTTGCCGTCGGGCCCGTAGATCTTGATCTTGGATTCCTTGATGCGCGCCTGAAGCGTCAGATCCGGTGACTGGAAAAGATACCCTTTGGCGTCCGGTGTAACGACAAACTTCAGCGTAGCCGAGGCCGCCTCGCCTCCCTGCTCAACCTTGCGGAAGGCGAGTTTCTCGCCGCTTTCCATCTTCAGGGTGAGAGCTTCCTCCTCTGCGGGTTTGGACTTGCAGCCCGAAATGAGGGCCGCGCCGATCATCAGGATGACGAGCGCCATCCCCTTAAATCGCCTTCTGTTCATGGGAATTACCTCCTTTCATGGAATGGATTTCGGATTCTATCAGGGCGTTTTCCTCGATGAAATCATCGCAGTGACGGCAGATATCGAGGGGGATTCCCCCCGCCAGGGACATGCGCAGCTTCTGCATGCGGTCGCCCTCCAGGATATCGGAAAGGGAATCCTGCTCCAGCCTGCCCAGAGCGGGAATTTTCCCCCGGGTCATGCAGCAGGGATAGGCAAAACCAGCGGGGTCCACGAAGAGATGCAGCCAGGGCATGTAGCAGGGATGGCTGCCGTAATAGCCCCCGGCGTAGAGTCCCCGGGTGAGGGACCGGGGGGTCAGGGATGGGACGGGGGTTTCCGGAGAGTCCTCTTCCGATGACCAGCGTTCCCGCAGGGTAAGGAGTTCTTCCGCCTGTTCCGCCCGAAGAAGGAGCTTCTTGCTGGGGGAATCCACGGGGATGAGTTTCCATATGATTTCCCGGTCCAGCCCGGTGAGAAAGTCGTGCATCTGATCCAGGTCCGAGAAGTTCTCCCGGGACACGACGGTGTTGATCCGGAGCACGGGTCCCTTTTTTCGGTATCGCAGCAGATACTCCAGGGCCCTGACAGTCTTTTTGAAAGCGCCCTTCTGTCCCCGCAGGGCATCGTGGCGCCTTGGATCGTGGGAATCCAGGGAAAGGGAAAGGGAATGCACTCCTGTTTCGACGATCGCCCGCGCCAGGTCCTTGCCGATCAGCGTCCCGTTGCTGGTGAAGTTGACCTGAAGGCCCCGGCTGCAGGAGGCCTCTAAAATGGGCAGGATGTCCGGGTGCAGGAATATCTCCCCCCCGGAATAGTGGATCTTCCGCAGCCCGCGGTCCCTGAGGGCATCCAGCAGGGTGAGCACCCTCTCCCGGCTCATGGGGGGTGTGGCGGAGGGCCGGCGGCAGAAGACGCAGGAGAGATTGCACTGCCAGAGGAGCTTGATCTTGGCGAAGAGTACCGGCGTCTCTGCAAGGGGATCGACCCTCAGCCGGTCGAGCCGTTCCAGAAGGCCCGGATGATCCTTGATGGACTGGAGGAGATTCACCGCGGCGGCCTTATCCCCGCTCCGGAGAGGGTTGCAGGGCCTCTTCAATGTTGCGGATCTCCTGCTCCGGGCTGAAGCGCTCCCTTACGGATTGTACGGCCCTGACGGACAGGGCCTCGCGGCTCTCCTGATCGAGGTCCAGTATTCTGTTGAGGACCCGGGCGGCGTCGTCGGCATCGCCGGTTTCGAAGAGAAAGCCGTTGTTGCCGTCCTCCAGGACATCGGGCATCCCCCCGGCCCGGCTGGCGGCCACGATTCGCCCCGCCGCCAGGGCCTCGAGGAGCACATTGGGCATGCCGTCGTAGAGTGAGGGTATGAAGACGATGTCCGAGGCGGCGTAATAGACCGGCAGGGTTTCCCGTGTCTGGAAGGGAACGTGCAGCCAGTAGGAGGAGGCCGGATCGGACTGCAGGGTCTGCAGGGACTCGGTGAGGGAGCCCACCGTGAGGAGGCGCGCCCGCTCCGAGAGCCCCAGGGATGTGAAGAGGCGGCAGGTGAGGTCCAGCCCCTTCTTGGCCTTCAACTCGCCGAAGACGCCGATGAGCGTGTGGCCGTTGATCCCCCGCTCCTCCCGCCAGCGCTGCGCCTGCTCCCTGTCTCGGGCCAGGGGCTGCCACTGGGACACGTCCACGCTGTTGGGGGTAAAGACGACGGGACCGTTTCGAAGGGTCTGTATGCGCCGGGCCATCTCCCGGGACACGGCCCCCACTGTGGTGGCCTGCTGCAGTATGAAATGCGTCATCCAGGCCGCCTTGGAGTTGTGCAGGGTCCGGTCGAAATCATTGCCCCGGAAGAGGACCAGGCTCCGGGCTCCGGTCCACCGGGCCCAGAGGGCGGCCAGGTAGCCCGCCAGGTTGCCGCCGAAACCCACCAGGAGGGATTCTTCGATGAGGCGTTTATGCTCCCAGAAGATCCGCTCGGGCTCCTGCAGACGCGCCGCGTCGACTGTGAGGATGCTCTCCAGTCGTGAAGGGTCCGGCGGGAATCCGGATACCAGAGGGAGCGCGGTCACCTGGTGACCCCGGTCACGCAGGCTGTTGACCAGGCGTGTTGAGGAGCGCGCCATGCCTCCCGTCTGGGGTTCATGACGTGTGGTGATCCAGAGTATCTTCATCCTAACTGTCCTGGAAATCGGCTGCGGTATCCTCGTCGGCCTCCTCCGGCGGGAGACCCTCCTCCGGCTCCTGATCCCCGTCAAAGGTCTGGTAGTCCTGGTCGCGATAGTCCCGCGCGCCGGCGTAGTAGTGAGGGTGGTAATGGTATTTGTCGAAGAGGCGGTTCCGCCAGCGAGTCTGTTTGCCTCCTGAGCCCATCTGGTCATCGGGGTATTTTTCCGCGAGGCACTCCAGGCAGACCGGACCCTCCTCCCGGTCCTGACGGTGGCTTTCACAGACGGTTCGGTTGCAGTGTATGCAGGCCACATCCGTGGGTTCGTTGCAGTCATTGAGATTGAGCAGGCCGACTTTATATTTGCATTTAAACATGGCGATCCCCCTTATGATTTCTGCCCGGCGGGCTTAAAGAGCGAGTAGAGCTTCACAATCTCCTCCAGAGTATAAAGCGGATCGGCCTTTGCAGAACCGCTTTTGAGTTTCTGGACGAAGCTCATCTTGACCACCGGACCCTTGGGCGTCTGCTCCACGGTAATGGGTTTGCCCGTTTTGGGATGCGGGGGCGCCTGGAAGCTGTAACGCTCGGGGTTGATCCGCATCTGAACCTGATAGATGAACCGGCTGCTGTACTTCGTCTTGGTCTTGGATTTGCCGGAGCTGCTTCTCTTGGTCCTCTCTGATCTCAGCAGGAGGTCCCGCCGGGCCAGGCGGAGGCTGTTGCCGTCGGTCAGCTTGAGACCCAGGGTGAGGCAATCCCGCTCGTAGTTGAAATCATAACAGGTGTGATAGGCTCCCTTGGAGTACTTGGGCGATTTTTTCTTAAGGAACTCCTTGCTCTCGGTGGGATGCAGGCAGATGTCCAGGGTAATATCCGCCTCCGGCTTGATGTCATCCTTCAGGTTTTCCAGGAGATCCTTGAGATAGAAGCGGAATTCGTTGTCCATGTCCCGCCGCTTATAGCGGATGAAGAGGATGACGAAGAGAGTGCCCAGAACGGCTCCGACCAGGGCCGGGATCAGCAGAGCCGCGAAGAGACAGAAGGCCGCGGCGATGTATAAGATGATGAATATGACCATTGTTACCTTGCGTTTTTTTTCCACGCTCACGTCCATGCTCTCCATGCGCGTCAGAATTTTCATCAGGTCATCATACTTCCAGCGGCCGGAGAGCCTCCCCTTCTTTAGAGCCTCGGCGATACCGGGTGCTGCGCTTTCTTTCTTCATCGTTCCTTTCCTCCTTTATCATAAAGGACGAACAAGTCTGGAGAAAACTCTTCGTCCATAGAACGCCGTTGTGCTTTTCCTGTATCTTTCGGGCGGCCTCCCTTCCGAGGGCGGCCAGACTGGCCCGGTCAGAGAGAAGGGTTTCCATCGCCCGGGCCAGGGAGCGGACGGAGTCCGGGGTGAAGAGGAGCCCGTCCTTGCCGTGGGTTATGATTTCCCCGCAGACCGGCAGCCGGGAGGCCACCACCGGGGTTCCGCAGGCCATGGATTCCAGGATCTTGATGGGCGAGCAGCCCTGCAGTTCGTTGCGGTCGCAGCGGGTCAGGGGGGCTGCGCTGAAGAGGGCCCCCTGGTAGAGACGGTACATCTCCTCCCGGGTGAGGCCCGTATGAATCCCGACGCGCTCTTCCAGCCGGGCCTTTCGGATGAGGCGCCGCAGCCCCTTGAGGTGCTTGCGGTTGGAGAGGGCCAGGAGGAGCCGGACATTGTGATCATCCTGTATCATACGGAAGGCCTCCAGGAGCAAGGGAAGACCCTGCCAGGGAGAGGCCGTTCCGGCATAGAGCAGAAAGTCCCCCTCGGGGGGATGCGGGGATTCTCCGGTCAGGTCCATCTCCTCCGGGAGATGGGCCATGTTGGCCACTACACAAATTTTGTCATCCGGCACCCCCCGGGCCGAGAGATAGCGCCGCCCTGTATCACTCACCGTGATGATCCCGTCGGCATGGGACAGGCAATAGTCCTCCATGGTCCGGAGGGACTTGAGCAGGGAGACATTTCCCGACAGGGCGGGATAATGACAGGGCAGTTCCACGGAGGGAAGACCGTTGACCTCGAAAACCTTGACGCTTTGTTTCAGACGGGGATGTTCCAGAAGGGGAAGACCGCTCCAGATGTCGCGGAAATGAACGTAGCCGGGGATTTCACCCATCCGGGAAACGGCAGCATCCAGAACCTCCCCAAAATACTCGCTGCGCCGGAGAAAATTGGGGTGTGCGGCCAGGCACCGGTGCAGGACGATCCGTCCCTCTTCCTGATAGCCTGGCATATCCCCGTGCCCCAGAACCATGAGATGAACCTGTTTATAAGCGCTCTCCAGGGCTAGGGCGGTCTGGGCTATGTGAGTCCCCGCTCCCTTGGGCGAAGGGAAGAGGTCGAATGTGGCAAAAAGAGCGTTCATGGTTCCTGTCCCGGCAGTCTCTACGAACAGGTATTATATGCGCCGAAGGGAAAAAAGCAACAAAATAAAACGCAACCGGTTTTCTGAATCGGCGGCGGGAAGAAGGACAGGGAGACAGAATGAGCAAAAGTGTAAAAGGGTTGCCTTTAAATGGAAAGGTCTCTATAATCAAGCGATAATATCCTGTTATAAGGGGGATGATTCGATGAAGAGAAGAAATAAGGTCCTGATACTTCTGCCGCTGGTTTTTGCCCTCATCGCGGCAGTGGTCTATATGCAGTATCCTTGCTCCCTGCTGAAGGGGATGGTGACCCTGTCCCGCTGGTCGGCGGGGGTGGAGCGCCGGGAGATACAGGTGGGGGAATACCGCTGGGTCTATCTCGAGGGAGGGAAGGGGGACACGGTGCTCTTGCTTCACGGGTTCGGGCTCAGCAAGGATCAGTGGGGCAGGCTGCCCGCCGGGTTGACCGGTTCCTATCATGTAATTGCCGTGGACCTGCCGGGCTTCGGCGAGAACTCCCGGCTTCCCGGGAGGGACTACAGCGTTGCCGCGCAGGCCGCCCGAGTCCGGGGCTTTGTGGAAAAGATGGGGCTGAAGCGGTTCCATCTCCTGGGCTGTTCCATGGGCGGGGGGATCGCCGCCTATTATGCCGGGGAGCATCCGGAGGAGGTCATAAGCCTGGCGCTCATCGGACCCCTGGGCATCTATAAGGATTCCCCCGGAGGCGTCCAGACGGATGATCAGAAAAAGGTGGCGATGGGTCTGTGTGTGCAAAACGAGGCGGATCTGGACCGGGTGCTCTTCCTGGCCTACGACCGGCCTCCCGCCTTTCCCGGGAGGATCAAAAACTGCCTGGTGATGCTGGGTAACAGCGATTATCCCCTTCACAGCGCCATCTTCCGGTTGATGATGAAAAAAGACGTGAACGTGTTGTCCGGCCGCCTCTCCCGCATCAAGGCCCCCGCCCTCGTCATCTGGGGGAAAAAGGACCGCATTCTGCCGGTGTCCGGGGCCGAGATCTTTCACCGGGGGATTGCCGGGAGCCGCCGCCTGCGCATCGCCATGGTCGGCACGCGGGGCGTGCCCGCATCCTACGGCGGGTTCGAGACCTGCGTGGAGGAGGTGGGCAAGCGCCTGGCCGCGGCCGGCCACGCGGTCACGGTCTACTGCCGGTCCTCGCACTATGCCGAGCGGCTGGAGACCCACGCCGGCATGCGGCTGGTCTACCTGCCCAGCATCCGCCGCAAGACCCTGGACACCTTCACCCACACCACCCTCTCGGTGCTGCACGCCCTGACCCGCTCCTACGACGTGCACTTCGTGTTCATCGCGGCCAACAGCCCCTTCACCATCCCCCTGCGCCTGGCCGGCCGCCGCATCGCCCTGAACCCGGACGGGCTGGAGTGGAAGCGGTCCAAGTGGGGATGGTTCGGCCGCAACTTCTTCAAGTTCGGCGAGCGGGTGGCCTGCCTGGTGGCGGACCGGCTCATCGCCGACTGCCCGGGCATCCGCGAGTACTACCGGCAGACCTACGGCGTGGACTCCGAGGTCATCTCCTACGGCGCCTATGTCCAGGAATGCCGCCGGCCCACCGTCCATGGGCAATACGGCGTGGAGCCCGGGAACTACTTCCTGCAGATCACCCGCTTCGAGCCGGAGAACCATCCCCTGCTCACCATCGAGGCGTTCCGCAGGCTCGACACGGGCATGAAGCTCCTGCTGGTGGGAGGCAACCCGTACAACTCCGCGTACGCCAGGAGCATCGCCGCTGCCGCAGGGGACAATGTCCTACTTCCCGGCTACATCTTCGACCGGGACATCCTGCGCCAGCTGTGGTGCAACTGCCATGCGTACGTCCACGGCAATTCCGTGGGCGGCACCAAC
>CALCJG010000052.1 GCA_937967705.1 uncultured Spirochaetia bacterium | reverse complement strand
CCACCGAGATCTACACTCTTTCCCTACACGACGCTCTTCCGATCTCGTTCAAGCATGTTCATCAGATAATCCGAAATCTGATAATGAAGGGGGATCTGGGTATTTTCTAATCGAACTTTATCCATGGGTCATATTGTATCATTGTATCAACCAAGATACAATATCGGAAACCCTGTTTTTGTGTCAATAAAAAAAGGAATTATGGGATTTGGGCATAGCAAGATTGACTTAGGAGAGCTGATACTCCTTGCAGTGGATTATGCCCAAAAGGGCCAACCTGGTGGATTAAGGGAAAATAGTAATTGAAATTCCCGCATTCTTATCCAAACTTCAGATGAAAAGGGGGGAGAAACTGTGAGAAAGCTATTGGTATTGTTCATCCTTTCGTTAACCTGCCTGCCGGCGGAGGGTTCCACCAGCTATTACACCCTCGTAGCGGTGGGCGGGGGATACCGCAATGCTATCGGGGAAAATCCCCCCTCGAATGGTGTTCTTGTATCCCCATATTTCGAACTGGGGGTTCCGCTGAAACGTAACAGCCTTGTAGGATTCCATTCCATCATAAACATCAATCCTGAGGATACCAGCGAAATCAGTTCGGTCGTCCTCGGAGGGAAGTATTCCCTCTTTCTGATACCGCGCCTGTTTTACATGGGACCAGGCATGGGCATGAGAATTGAGGGCAATTACAAAAACGAACATAACGATCCGGACCAGAATTCCAGTGTTCATTCGGAGAATGCCAAGATGCTCTTCAATATGAGTTTGCATGCAGGTCTCCTCTATCCCTATTGGAAGAAAAACTATCTGGTCCTGGAACTTTATTTGTCCCAATCCGTTGGGCGCTATTATCCCTATTCGGCTAATGTTATAGTGGGTCTGTTTTCCTTCATCTAAAACCGGGCCGGGGGTTATCATATAATAAAAAGGACTTGTCTTATCAGGGTGAGATGGCATTCTGGGCAGACATACCGAATTAGCAGAGAGTGTGCGGGAGCGGCAGGGATGTACAAGGTTCTGATAGTAGATTTTTCTGTTTATAAGGAAGTTCTGGCCAAGATTTTTACGGATAGCGGTTATAGTGTGGAGATATGCGAATCCGCCTATGACGCCATGTCCAAGCTCAAGGCATATGACTTTGATCTGATCGTCTCGGAGGTGGAGCTCCCGGGTGACAATGCCTTCGATCTTTACAACTACATCAACCAGCATTACCCCTATATTCCCACGATTATGACGACGGAAAAGAATATCGATCTCTTCTTCGAGCGTATATTCCAGGAAGGGATACCCAATGTACTCTGCAAACCCCTGAAAAAGGAAGAGCTGGTCAATCTTGCCGAGAAACTGATAACCAAGGATAACATATTCGGACTGCGCAATTACATGAAGGATGTGAAGGAGATAAAGAAAATACGATTGACCTCATCACATCTCATTCAAAAGGCCGTGGATATGATCCTGGAGCAGATAGAGGAGTGGGGGTTTGTCATCGAGAACCGGATGGTGCTCAATCTGGTGCTCAACGAGATGGCCATCAACGCGGTTTATCATTCCCATGGCTATACCCGGGAAAAGGAGAGACGTATCCCCATACGTCTGAAAGAGGGCGAGTTCGTGGACGTCTTTTTCGCCAGAAGCGAATCGGCTTACGGCATCTCTATCACCGATTATAACGGAATTCTCTCGAAGATGAAGATTCTCGACAGCATCAACCGTGTCATCGTACAGGACAACATCCTACTCAAGGCGGCGAAGACGGGGGAGGATGTGCATACCCAGATATCGGAAACCGGCAGAGGTATCGATCTTGTCAGAAAGCTCTGCGGCGAGTACTATTTCATCATCAGAAAGAATGTCCGCACCGAGATCATCCTCATCTTCGACAAGATTCTCACCTATGACAGCGATTATTATTCCTCTCTGAAAATCATCGAGGATATCACCCAGGATTAGCCTGTCCCCTTTTGGTCTTTCTCCCCTTCGATATCCTGTTGTGGAAAGAACCCGCCATGAAGGCCGCTGTAAAACCGATGGCAACATACCAGAGCCAGAAGAGGGATGTCAGCGTGGCCAGGAGGGCATTGAGACCGATGCTCACAAAGACGCCCACAAGGGCCGAACGGTCTGAGAAATCCTCAAGATACCTCCCCATGATGAAGATTCCCAGCATGCCGCCGTAGGTTATCGAAGCGATGGAAAGGCCTATTTCCACAAGGGGATTTTTTGTGTCATTGAGAAGCATGGCAAGAATTGTAAGGACGGCGGTCCAGACAAGGGACACCATCCGGGAAAAAAATAGCTTCTGGGAATCGGACCAGGGTCTGTTGTCGATGCTCATCAAGTCCATGGTGGTGGACGAGGAGAGGGAGTTGATCGTGGAGCTCAGGGTTGACATGGCCGCGGCAAAAATCCCCGCCAGCATCAATCCGCGGAACCCCGTCGGCACATGGTTTATTATAAAGTAGGGGATGATGTCATCACTGCGGGGGAAGGTCCTGCCTTGAAAGAGGAGGTAAAGGAAGAGACCGAAGATCAGGAATAGGGCGAACTGGAACACGATGAAAATCCCGCTGGCCACCATGGCTTTTCGTGCGGAGGAAAGGTCTCGGCAGGAGAGGACGCGCTGTACGATCAGGTGGTCCGTCCCGTGGGAGGCGAAGGAGAGGAAGGCGCCGCCGATGACCCCCGAAAAGAGGTTGTAGGAATCGAAAAGTCTGAACTGGCCTCCCTCGAAACCGCTGTAGAGAAACTTGAGCTTATCTAGGGGAATGCTTTTAATAATTTCCGTGAACTTCCCGGGAATTGCCGAAGAGGCGAAATATATCCCCAAAAAGGCGCACCCGATATAGAGTACAAGCTGAAGGCTGTCGGTGATGATGACCGAGCGTATGCCGCCGTAGAAGGTATAGAGGAACGTGGTCAGGGCAATGACGAGGAGTGATATGCGGTAATCCCAGCCCGTAAGGAGGGTCAGGGGGATGGCCGTTGCGACGAGACGTACGCTGTCAGCAAGGGTACGGGTTATATGAAAAATCACCGATATGATCTTCCTGGATTTTTTACCGAATTTTTTTTCCAGGAACTGATAGACGGTATCATAACTTCCTTCGAAATAACGGGGGAGAAGCATCCATGCTACCAGAATGCGTCCCAAAAGGTAGCCTAGGGAAACCTGCAGAAAACCCATCCCGGTAACGTAAGAGAGTCCCGGAATGGAGATAAAGGTGAGCGAGCTTGTTTCCGTTGCCACAATGGAGAGACAGACGATCGACCAGTGGATCGATCTTCCACCCAGGAAATAATCGTTGATGTTGCGTGTCCGGGAAAAGGCGATTCCGATGATATTGATCAGAACCATGTATACGACCGTTATGATGATGTCGATTGTCATAAACCCCTTTACTCTCGCTTGAATAATCACTGATGCCATTCAGGGATAAAGCCGAAATTAATCCCGGAATAATGGGAAATAATAAATTTCCACTTTTGGGAGAAATGGATTCTGTAACCAGTATTCCCATGGCATCTATATAGCAAGAAAAATCATTGGTAAGGGCGGAAAAAGGGCAATATTGCAGTCAGACTGGGACGATAATATGGAAAGAGCGCTCATAGTTGTTTTACGGTGCTGAAGGATCGGCAAGAATTGGTTGACAAGGCAGACCGGAATATATATTATATACACGGTCTGAGGCAACACTTCAGTTCCCCTGATCATGTTTCTCGGGTTGAGTTCTGAGCGCTATTAAACAAATGGAGGTATGCTTTACATGAAAAGGAACATCGCGCTATTCGTGCTGGTGCTTATAATGGCCCTTCCGGCTTTCTCGCAGGATAAAAAGGCTGCTGACGAAAAAGCCGCCGATAAAGGTAAAAAGGAGGCCACTGAGAAAAAAGCGTCCGAGGACAAAAAAGACAGTACTGATCAGGTTTACAAGGAAATACCCCTGGAGGACTTCGAATCGAGTTCTTACGGTGATGCCAATCTCAGATACCGGATCAGCGGTGATCAGAAAGCCGGGGCAGCTATAAGGGATGTATTCCCGTCTCCCTCGCCAAAGTCTTCCAAATACCTCGGGGTCAAACTCTATGGCAGACAGGGCGATTACCTGACCGTCACACCTCCCAAAAAGATCATCATCAAGCAGTACTGCCGGGCCATATCCCTCTGGGTCTACGGAAAGAATTTCTCCGGGGAGCTTTCCCTCATGCTCATAGACGCGGAAGGGAGACCCCACAGGCTGATCGTAGGGAAGCTGAATTTTATCGGTTGGCGGAAAATGACGGTCCAGCTGAACGATGACATTGCCCAAGAGGACAAGTATCTCAGCCAGAAGCGTGAGATCGAGTTGAAATCCCTCCTCTATAATCCGGGTAATACCGGGCGTCTGCCTCAATGGAATTTCTTTTACGTAGACGATATAACCGCCCAGGTAAGGGAGAAATACACGGATAAGCAGAGCGACGAATGGTAGAAGGTTAAATCGATCCGCTTAACTTTCACTTCAAACAATAACTCTCATCCAGCGGATGGGAGTTTATTTTATCTTCAGATATTCCGCTTCTGTTGCGCTGGCTTCACCCTTGGCTGAGAAGAGGAAATATATCCCTTTCATGGCAAACTGGCGGTCCTCCAATGGGAGTATGCGGCTGGAAATGAATTCGTTGTCGATGTAGAGACGGCCATACCTTCCATCCTCGCTGGTTAGTGTGTAGCTGTGCCATTCTGAAGTGTGAAAAGGAATGGTTATCCCGTTGACCTCAACCTGCTCGTTTTTCAGTTTCAGATAAAAAACTTTCCGGTTGTTCATCACATGGGCGAAGAGAACGACGGAACCTCCCCCAAGGAAACGGGCCCTGGAGAGTATCTGGAAGCTGTAGGTGCCGCTGGCTCTGCGGAAAAGGCCGGCGGTTGAATCCTTGGGCGCAGTGATCTTTATAAATCTCTTGTCTTTAACATCATAAAAGGTGATGGCAGACTTGAGTCCTCCATCGATATGAACCCAGTTGAGAGGCGTGTTGGAATCGGCCCAGTCTTTGAAGTACTCTTCCAGCGACCAGGTCTCCTTTTTCTCCTCAAGTTTGTAGCGGGAGATATCGAAGGGCTGGAGAAATTTCCCGAAGATCCATCCCTGGAGCCCGTGGAGATTGGCAATCTTATACCAGTAATCCCGGATATCCCCTACCTGGGAGGTGTCCATTGATTTTTCCAGCTGTATGACGATTTCATCCCTCTCAATTTTACCCATCAGCTTGCCGTCCACGCCGGGGGAGTTGCGGAGGTTTACCTTATCCCCGACACAGGTGTATATCCTGTGGAATTCTGAGCTCGTGGGATATTTCCGCCCGAAGTCGATGATGAGGTTTTTCAAAAAATCGTCGCGCCCTTTCAGGTTGAGCCCCCCTTTCTGGAGATTGTCAAAGAGCATGCGGACCAGCTGGGAGATGTATGCCGTGTTGGGGTAGCGGGAATAAAAGCTTACAATACTGTTGAGAAGCTTTTCCCTGTCCGATCGCTGCAGTTTTTCCAGTTCCTCATAATCCAGGTCCTCGATGTAGCGGCTCCCTTTGTACTTGGTGATGAACTGATCGTAATACTTCCCTTTCGAAAGTATTCGGTTCATCTTCTTGTCTATTACAAGAGTGAAATCTGTCTGCAGGTCGTCATTGTTATCCTTCAGTTTTCTTTCCAGGTAGGTCTTTTCCTTGCTCCTTTCCTCGACATCGGTATCCCCCAGGGCAGAGGCTTTCAGTTCATCCTTATACGTGTCTGCCAGTTTTTCCG
>CALCJG010000051.1 GCA_937967705.1 uncultured Spirochaetia bacterium | reverse complement strand
GGAGAGTCCGTGCCCTCGGAGTTTCACCATATTGAGCGCAATCCCGGAGCGCGCGAAATAGGAGAAGAGGAATTCGTAAAACTCCAGCCTCTCACCCAGGCCGTGGAGAAAGACGGCGCAGGGACGACCGTTCTGCTGGTTGATCCTGTACCGTATCCGGGAGTGATCGGGATAATCCAGATATCCTTCCTTGAAAATCATCGAACCTCATCGCTGATATCATTACACCGCGGAATCACCGTCCCCGGAGGGGCTGACCGGATCGGCGGCAGGGCGTGATGGGCAATTCGGTGATTTTCCGCCTTTTATGATCCTTTCCCCCGGGAAGAGCCCTATTTCAATTGACAAAATCCCTTTCTGTCAAATTCTTTTCCGCAACGAGGTAAAATAATTGGCCCGCTGCCCGCCGATACGCACTGCGGGAGAGGCTCCCCAGAAAAACCCCAAATCCCATTTGCGCAAGGAGATAAAACCGTGGACATATACCGAATCAAAGGCGGAAAAAAACTTCAGGGTGAGGTCAGGATATCCGGCGCCAAGAACGCCGCCCTCCCCATCATCGTGGCGAGCCTTCTGGCGGAGGGGGAAACGGTGCTGAAAAACGTGCCCGACCTGATGGACATCAAGACCATCATTCAGGTTATCAACTGCCTGGGGGCCGACACCGATTTCGATACGGAGAAAAACGTCCTGAAGATCCGGGTGGGGGGGCTGAAAAACGCCGAGGTCCCCTATGAGCTTGTCAAGACCATGCGGGCCTCCATCTATGTGATGGGCCCCCTTCTCTCCCGCATCGGGGAGGCCGATGTCTCCCTGCCGGGGGGATGCGCCATCGGGGAACGGCCCGTGGACATTCATCTCTCCGGCTTCGAGTCCCTGGGCGCCTCCATCGCCATAGAGCACGGCTACATCAAGGCGCGCGCCCCTAAACTCAGGGGAAACCGGTACATCATGCGGAACGTATCGGTGGGGGCCACCGCCAATCTGCTCATGGCCGCCGTCCTGGCGGAGGGGGAAACCGTTCTGGAAAAATGCGCCATGGAGCCCGACATCGTGGACCTGGGAAAATTCCTCATCAAGATGGGTGCGGAGATAGAGGGCCTGGGAACGGAAACCATCCGCGTACGGGGCGTGAAAAAGCTCCAGCCGGTCACCTACAGCATCATGCCCGACAGGATCGAGGCGGGTACCTTTCTCCTGGCCGCCGCCGTCACCCGGGGCGACATTAAAATAACCGATGCGGAACCGGCCCACATAGGCGCCCTGCTTCAATCCCTCCGGGAGATGGGTTTCTCGGTGGAGGAGGGCAAGAGCTGGGTCCGTCTCTCCCCGGGTAAAAAAATCAAGGGCGCCATGATTCGCACCCTCCCCTATCCCGGTTTTCCCACGGACCTGCAGGCTCCCATGATGACCCTGATGTGCACCGTTCCGGGGATCTCCGTCCTCATTGAAACGATCTTTGAAAACCGCTACACTCATGCCCCGGAGCTGCGGCGCATGGGTGCCGAGATCACCATCGAGGGCAATATCGCGGTGATAAGCGGCGTTAAAAAACTCTCATCCGCAACGGTGATGATGTCCGATCTCCGGGCCGGCGCAGCCCTGGTCCTGGCCGCCCTGGCCGCCCGAGGAAAAACGGAAATTCGCAGAATTTATCATGCCGACCGGGGTTATGAAAAATTATCGGAAAAGTTATCCCGCCTGGGTGCCGATATTAAGAGGGAGAAAGGAGGAAAGCCCTGATATGCTGAGAGGAATATATACCGGCGCGGCGGGCATGATCGCCCAGGAGGCGCGGATGGACGTCGTGGCCAACAACCTGGCCAATACCGACAAAACTGCCTTCAAAAAGGATCTCACGATTCTGAAAGCCTTCCCGGACATGATCATTCGCAGGCTAAACGACGACGGTCTGGGGATTACCCCCAAGGGCTCCTACGACACCATGCCCATTGTGGGCAAATTGGGGACCGGTGTAGAAGTCAACGAGGTTTACACTCAGTTCGTTCAGGGCGGCCTCATGCGGACGGAAAACAACTTCGACCTCGCCCTGGAGGGCCGGGGCTTCTTTACGGTGCTCACCGAGCGCGGGGAGCGCTACACCCGCAACGGCGCCTTTACCGTCAATAACGAGGGGTACCTGGTCAATCATAACGGCTACATGGTGATGGGAGAAAACGGCCCCATCCGGGTGCAGCAGAACAATTTCATTATCAACGAGCGGGGCGAGGTCCTGGTCAATTCGGCCCTCTCCCTGGAACCCCGCGATGTCGTGGGCATGAACAGCAACGAATGGCAGCAGCCCGTGGTGATAGACCGTCTCAAGCTGGTGGACTTCGAGCATATCCGGGAAATCAAGAAGGAGGGAGACAGCCTCTTCCGGGAAACCGAGTTTTCCGGCCCGCCCCTGCCCCCGGAAAACCTCAAAGTAATACAGGGATTCTTGGAAAAATCCAACGTCAACATCGTTCGGGAGATGGTGGACATGATCGAGGTACAGCGCAGCTACGAGGCCAATCAGAAAACCATCACCACCCACGATCAGACTCTCGGAAAGCTCATAAACGAGGTGGCCCGGTAAAATCCGGGCCTCCTGCTTTTGAAACATCCCGGTACCATCTCCTGCCCTGCGAAGCGGTCTCAGTATTCTACGCGGTTTCTCCCCTTTTCCTTGGCCGTATAGAGGAGCCTGTCGGCCTTCTGAACCAGATGAAGCGCGTCCTCATGGAAGAGCTCTGCAACCCCGGCACTCACCGTGACCTTCAGATCCTTCTCGGAAAATTTCATCTCAGCGATGGCCTTGCGTATCCTTTCCGCCGTCACCGCAGCCCCCTCGGCATCCGTTTCGGGCAGTATCACCATGAATTCCTCCCCCCCGTAACGGCCCACGAGATCCACTTCACGGATGACCTCATTGATGGTTTCAGCAGCGGAAACCAGGACGCGGTCCCCCGTCTGATGGCCGAAACGGTCATTGACATCCTTGAAATGGTCCAGATCCAGCATGATGATGGCAATATGCCGCCCGTAACGCCGGGCCGCCTCGATTTCGTCTTCTAGCCGTTCGTGAATATATTTGTGATTGTACAGTCGTGTCAGTCCGTCGATGAGAGTCATCTGACGCAGTTCCGCGTTCATGGCCTCAATCTCCCCGACCAGGGTATAGGCGCGCATGTTGGCCTTGATTCGGGCCATAAAGAGGATCTCGTTGAAAGGCTTGATGATATAGTCGTCAGCACCGGAGACGAGGACGTTGGACATGGCCTTGTAGTGATCGATAGCCGAGATGGCGATGATCACGCTGCGGGGATGTTTTTTGCGAATGTTCAGGATTATCTCCTCCCCTGAACAGTCCGGAAGAATGATGTCAATGAGATAGATGCCATACTCCCTGTCGCTGGCCAGGAGATCTCCGCCGGTTTTGTAATAGCCCACATCCGTGATGCCCTGGGTTTCCAGGATCTTCCTGATCATGTGTATCTGCGTCTCGCTGTCATCCAGCACGGCCAGACTGGCCTGGAGCAGCTGCTCCTGCAGCACCTCCTCGTTTTTCATCTGTATGATGTAATCGCAGAGCCTCTCGTAGGAGATGTTCTTGGAGATAAAGTCGATAGCCCCCAGGGAGAGCATCTTCTGGCGCATCTCCAGGGAATCACTCCCGGATATGATGAGAATGGGGATGGTTGCATGCCTGTCCGCACCCACCCTCTTCAGCAGGTCCTCCCCGCTTCCGTCTGAGAATTCATACCCTGCGACGATGAGATCCACCTGTTCCCCCTCGAGGATATCCAGAGCCTTTCCTATAGTCAGGGCGGACAAGTAGCGATATCCCTGACTCTCGAAAGCCCTCCGGAGTATGGAGGTATAGAACGCACTGCCATCCACGTGCAGAACCGTTTTCATGTTTGCCTGCCAGCCGAGTTGATTATTCCCACGGCAGAAACAGAGGCCCTTTCTGCCCGGGCATATACATACTCTACCTCATTGAGAATTAATCAACCGGTTTAACGGTCTTTAAGAAAAATTTTTCGGACGGCTTCCCAGAACGGAATAAACCTTGATCTCTCCCCCCCTAATGCCCGGAAGGAGAGCTCATGTTCAAAGAGAATAAACATGCCGGGAAAGACCCATACCGGGTCGCCACACCTCTATGTGACTGCCGGATTTCAGCAGCCCGGATCCCGCGTCAACCGATGGCCTCTCCACCCCGCTCGCCGGTTCGTATCCGAATGCACTCCTGCATATCCAGAATGAAGATTTTACCGTCGCCGATTTCTCCTTCCCTGGCGCCCCTCATAATGGCGTCCACAGTGCGTTCCACGAAATTATCATTGACGGCAATCTCAAGTTTGATTTTTTTCAGGAGATTATCCACTTCTTTAACACCCCGGTATATCTCAGTTACTCCCTGCTGTCTTCCGCATCCGAGCACTTCCACGACCGTCATGAGATGAACCTCCTCGCTGAGAAGCTCCCTCTTGACATCCTCAAGTTTGTGAGGACGGATTATGGCAATGATGTATTTCATATGCAGGCCTCCTTATTACCTGTTCATCCTATTCCATCAGCGTATAACCGGCCTCGTGATGCTGCGTGAGGTCCAGTCCAACGAATTCATCCCTTTCAGGCACCCTGATCCCGACAAGGAGATCGACGACCTTGAAAAGTATCACCGTACCAATAACGGAGAAGACTATGGTAGCCAGCGTGGCCAGAAGCTGAACCCAGGCCAGATGCGGATTGCCAAAGAACAGCCCGTCCGCCCCGGCTGAGTTGATGGATTTCTGTGCAAAAAACCCCGTGGCCAGAGCTCCCACGATGCCGCCCACACCATGAACACCGAAAGCGTCGAGGGTGTCGTCATATCCCAGTTTCCCCTTCACCTTGGTGACAAATAAATAGCATATCCCGCTGGAGAGCATGCCGATAAAGATTGCCGAGACGGGACTGACAAAACCTGCCGCCGGCGTTATGGCCACCAGGCCCGCCACGAGCCCAGTGATGACGCCCAGTGCCGTGGGGATTCTTTCCAGGATCATATCCAGAAGCATCCAGGTAACCCCTGCCGCTGCCGCCGCGGTATGAGTAACCACGAAGGCCGAAACCGCCAGTTCATTGGCCCCCAGAGCGCTTCCCGCATTGAAACCGAACCATCCGAACCAGAGCAGACCGGCTCCCAGCATGGCAAAGGGAAGATTGTGCGGTGATTTCGGGGAACCTATGCCCTTTCTCCTGCCGATCATCACGGCAGTCACCAGGGCCGCCACACCTGCGTTAATATGGACAACAGTGCCTCCGGCGAAATCCAGAGCCCCCACGGCATGATCACCTGCGTCCACTGGTCGAGCAG
>CALCJG010000050.1 GCA_937967705.1 uncultured Spirochaetia bacterium | reverse complement strand
CGAGGGGGCCTGTCCTGACCAGACGCAAGAGGACCTCCTTCACCTCCCGGTCACCGGAATGAGTGTCCGCCAGGGAGCGGAGGGCGTACAGGGCCGTGTCGGAGGAATCTTCCACGAAAATCTGTTTGATCAGGCCCGCCCTGGCATCCCGCACGGAACAGAGCGCCCTCCCCGCCATGATCATCCTCTCTGTCTTCCAGACCAGACCGCGGCTGCCCCCCAGCGTGCTCATGTCCAGCTCCAGCGTTATCCCTTTGGGGTTTACGCTCAGGCTATCGGATTCTCCGGCCAGATCGAGCAGACACTCCCGCGCGTCGCGGTTCAGGAGCGCCCGGAGCAGTGCAGGTGTATCCGTCTCTACCAGCAAAGCATCGTCGAAGGGCCGGTCGCCCGTCAGAAAATCCTCGCCCTGAAACACCTTGCGCACCTGTTCAAGAGCCCCTTCCCGGGTTATACGAAAGTTAACGGCCAGGGAAAGGGTATAGCGCACCCGGCATTCCAGCAGGTTCCCTTCGCGCCGGGCCTGTTTTAGCACCCGCACCTTCATGCCGCCCCTCTCTCCGCCGATCTCAGGAAAGGAAAGAAGCGTCCCTCTGCGCAGATTCAGATGCAGGGAAGCGGCTGCCGAGGCGAAGAGATTATTGTAATGCTTCATCCGTCCCGCGACGATCAGATAAATGCTGACGCTGGCCGCAATCAGAAACAGTATCAGGGGTGCGATATTTTTCAGCTCCATCAGTCTCTTCGAAATTCATCCATTGCGGGGGTATCGGCACATCCCTCCCCAGGGAAACAACCCTTTGATAAAACCATTCCCAAAACCCGTGGCAATCTTTTTTTCAAGAGGGGAGATAGTCCTTCAGATCTTCCTCTTTCAAGCGAGTCAGAAATTCTTCGTCCTCGGTCCCGTTGACCAGATACTCGTAGTCCGTTTCATAGAGATAATGGGTGCCGCATTCCGGGCACCGCTTCAGCATGCTGGCGCGGCTGGAATAGGGTTTGTAATCGATCACAGTTTCGAGCTTCGCCGCCGCTTTGGGAAGATAGGTGTTATCGTCCTCCGATCCGTATTTCTGAAAGGCGTACTCCTGGTCTTTGAGACAGGAGCATATGCTGCAGTGAACTGCATTTCGCTGCTCGGGCATCTTGGCCGCTCCCTTACTTCCCTGCGCCGAAAGGTTTTTTTGTTTTTTTTATCATCATTCCCCTTCCTTACTCCAGGCTGCAGGACCCGGGCCGGTCCAGAAATATCTTTTTGATCACTACCCCGTCCTCAACCCTGGTTTCAGGCTTGATACAGGCCCGGTCGAAGACATGGAGCATCGTATTGTTGTTCGGCAGCACATTGGCCATGAGGGCCCTGAGACCCCGCTGCTGAGCAATGATGATGAGGTAATTGAGCATAAAGGAGGCAATCCCCATCCCCTGATAGTGCTCGTCAACGATGAAGGCCATTTCGTAGGCATCTTCCTCTTTATAAAAGGAATAACGCGCCTCCGCAACGATTCGCTCGGCCCGATCCGTCTGGGCAACCCCCACCATCGCCAGGGTTTTATCGTAATCGATATTGACATACTTCTGCATTTCCCTATGCGGCATGATGGAGAGGCGGTAAAAGTAACGAAAATAGCGTGACTCGTCGGAGAACTGGTAGAAGAGGCGGCGCATCATGTCCTCGTCGGAGGGTTTGATGGGCCTGATCTTCAGGTCCAGTCCGTTCTTCAGGGTCTTAATTGTTTCGAGATCGTAGGGATAGTTGATGGCGTTGTGGCTGACATAGATCTGGTCGGGGTAGGCATAGCCGCAGGACTTTGCCTCCGCCAGAAGCTCCTCCCGGTGTTCGGGGTGAGCTATGTCGATCATGGACATAACCCGCTCCCGCACAGATTTGCCGAAGAGGTTGGCCACGCCGTATTCCGTTACGACGTAGCGGGTAACGCCCAGGGTTGATCGAACCTGGTCGGATTCCTCCCTGTCGAATTTTATCCGTATATTGCTGGCCCCCTCGCGGTCGGTGGAACGCAGGGCCACAACGGCCTTGCCGTTCCTGGAAAGGGTGGCTCCCACGGCAAAGTTGAGCTTGCTCTCGTAGCCGGAGAGTAGGTTGTCGCCGGGACTGAAGATAACCGACTCTCCGGAGATGTCGATCTTTCGCACGTTCATGATGCTCACGAGGCGGGAAGCCCTTCCCATCATGCGGGGGTTGACGAGCCTGGCGATGGGGTAGAACTCAAAGACCGGGTTGTTATTGACGTACTCGTAGAGCCGGCGCGTGCCGTAACAGTAGCTGGTGGTCACCTGACCGCCGTTGAAGCGGCTCCGTTCAAGGGAGACGGCCCCGGATTCGATCAGGTCGATGACCCAGTCAGAGATCACATGGGTGAAGATTCCCAGATCATGCTTGGTCTTCAGATGCTCGGCGATGGCGTCGAACATGCGTCCCGCATGGAGGGCCACTGTGGAACCGTCCTCCACGAGGTTGGAGATATGCCAGCCCATCCGATCGTACACACCGTCGTATTCCCTGCGGGAGATCGGAAGAGCGTCGTGTAGGGAAAGAGTGTAGATCTCGGTGGTC
>CALCJG010000049.1 GCA_937967705.1 uncultured Spirochaetia bacterium | reverse complement strand
TAATATCGGTTCTAAGCTTAACTGAGTGTCCTGATTTTCGGGGGAAATCCAGAGAATACTTGCCTTACCCTGGTGGGTCAAGGCACTTTTGGATATAAGGTATTTTCTCATCGTTAAACTGTTCGGTTTGAAAACGGGGATACGAAAGCGGAAGGGCGAGGCGGGCCATAGCACAGATCATTCCCTTCAAAATAGTTTTGGGGAGATTTCCATCATCATCAGAAATGAGAATGAGATAGTGATGGGCGATGATGACAGGCATCTGTATTACCGGCTGTCTGTGTTGAAAAGAGGAACGGGAAAATATAACGAGATATGCCTTACCACGGTCGTTCGTTTTCACAATACCTGGGGAAGGGCATACTTCACAATGATAAAACCGTTTCATAAAATAATCGTCCGATACATGCTGAAAAAAATATAGTGTGAACGAAAACAGGTTTTCTGTTTTCCTGGAAAAAGATGACGGATCTTTTGATAAAGGTAAATACACATAAGTGAGGCAGGAAGAAAAACAAAAGATTCCTATAGCCAATGATATTGATGCGTTAAAGGAAAAAATTCCTTATTGCCGCCTATCGCGGCTGTTGCTTTAAGGATATACCATAGTGTAATGTTCCCATAAGACTGTTGGATTATGAAGCCGCCGCCTAAAACCTTTGCGCATGGGAAGAGGGGAGTGACCTATGTATGCGCTGATTCTCGATTGACAACCCGGTTCTTGAGCGGTATTGTTCCCGTTGAGATTTCGTTTAGACCGAATTAACATAAAGATAATATTTTCATGGGCGGATTGTCATGCTGATGCCATGTGTTTTAACAGGAATTTTTGCCGGTATAATGGTTGCAACCCTGATGATTGCGGTATTCAAATCCTTGACAATACGGATCATGGAAACGATGCGGTTATTCAAAAAGGGTTCCCTGGTATGTAGCGTAGAAGATTACATTGCCGGTTCGGGATACCATCGTAGGGGGTTTGTTTATGTGCATACCGGGGATGATGGTGTTAAAAGATATGTTTCCGGACCGGTGTTTGCATACCTGTTGGTTCTCTTAATCCCGCTTTCTGTTATGCTGTCCCTGGCGGTTTATGCTCTTATGAAATAATAAGTAACCGATATTCTCGGAGATTGAGAAGACAGCGGTGGAATACCCTGAAGTAGCAAAAGACGAAGCAAAACAGGTTCCCTATCCCTATGTTTATGTCGAAGAGGACGGTTCGGTAAGGGAGCTTACCCCTGGTGAGAGGAAATACCTCGAGACGCCCTTCCATCCGGGCGATGGCGCGCGGCCCTATATTAAGGAGAACTATAAAACCCGGGGTGTTTCGAGTATGGCGGGATTTTGTCCCAGGTATAAGATACCGTCGAGAATTAAGATAAGAGAAGGAGTCTGAAGTGATCCCTGCCGGTATAAGAAAGTCGGGATTAGCTGTGCGGTGATGCGGGGCATACGATAGAAGCAGGCGAGGTGTAAGGTGCAATGGATAAAATTGAAAAGCAGATAACGTCCCGGACCGAAGAAGCGGGAAAAACCTACAGATTCGACAATGAGCACGACAGCTCGCTCCCGGCCCAGTGGTGGTTTCAGAACCCTCCGGAGGGGCTTACGCTGTTCATCGTCTTCTATACCCAGGCCTGCCGGTGGGCCCAATGCCTGGGGTGTAGTCTGCCTTCGAAGGTTTCCCAGTATCATGTAAGCTACAGGGAGATCATAAAGCAGGTCGATTATCTCTTCCGGGAAATCATCACCGATGACCAGAAGAGAGATCTCCGGAAGATCATCGTTTCCAACAACGGGAGCATCCTCGATGAGGATACCTTCTCGCCCACGGCCCTCTTCTATTTCATCGCGAAGATGAACCTCGAATGTCCTCATATTGGCACCCTCACCCTGGAGGCGAGGCCGGAGTATGCCGATTTTTCCGAGCTTGAGCTTCTGGCCCGGGCCGTAGCCGAAGGGGACTCGCCGACGAGGCTGGAATTGGCGATAGGCTTTGAGGCTTTTGATGAGAAGATACGCAACGATTATTTCCGCAAGGGGCTGAGCCTGGAGAAGTTCGAAAAATTTGCTGCCGACTGTGCGCGTTTCCGGCATCGTCTAAAAGTCTATTTCATGCTGAAGCCGGTCCCTCAGATAACGGAAGAGGAAGCGGTTTTGGATGTCAAGAACGCCATAGATTATCTGGACAGCTTGGCAGTTTCATTAAAGCTGGATATCAACATGCACCTCAATCCGACCTATGTTCCCAGCGGGACTCTCCTCGAGCAGGCATTTCAGGAGGGAGGGTACTCCCCTCCCTCCCTGGAAAACCTCATTGCCTGCCTGCTCCATGCGCAGGGCAGGAGGATCACGATATACGCCGGCATTGATGATGAAGGCCTGGCCGTTCCTGGAGGTACCTTCATGCATGGCCATGACCGCGATGTGTACCATGCCCTCGAGGAGTTCAACCGGCTGCAGGATTATGAAATATTGAGGCGGTTGCTCCCCGGATGAAAGGTTAAGGAAAAAACCGCCGGGATTACACCTGTATCGACTTTCTGCTGGTTGCGCTCTGCCATTAAGAGGAGAGGCGGAAGGCATGACCCGGGATGCAGCCGGTCTTTCATTAATTATGAATGACGGGAAGAGCAAAAACATCCTGGACTTTTATCAATGACATCATTATGCTTGAGGCATGGAATCCCCCATTTGCTATACGCTGTACGATTTAGCACTGCATAGAATAAATAACCTAATGCTGCAAGTTAATCTCTTCAGGATTTACAGGGTAATGGGTGTATCATCTATTGATAAGTTTATGACTTGAAAACGTATCGGGAGGTAAGAATATGAAAAAGCTTTTAACCCTGGTAGTATTCCTGATGATTTCATCCGCCTTTTCCGCGACAAAGAGTTTTGTGGACAGATTCCCCTTTAAATATCATCTGGAGAACGTTACCGTCTATTCGGACATCAGCGAGGAGTTCAGCCGGACTCATGCGGAACACTGTCTCAAGGTCTGGAAATATTACTCCAAATTGTTTGCGAAGACCCCGGGGAAATCCATTGAGCTATTTTACACGAAAAATCAGACGCTGTACAATGCAATACTAAAAAGGTATCCGACCATCGTCCTAAAGGGAGCCCGCCAGGTAACCGCCAACTGGACCGGAGACCACCGTCAATGGTTCATCATGCCCTATACCGAGCCAGATTTCGGCACCCAGCTCCATGAGATCAGCCATGACTTCCTGTATCACACCTACCCCGGGTGCGATGCGTATCCGTGGTTTCGCGAAGGAAGCGCCATGTACTTCGAATCCGGCCGAATGGATGACGCGGGCAACCTGGTCGTGGAAAAACCGTTTGAATCGTTGAAGGTTATGTTTGATAACTGGAGGGATAAAAACAGGCTGATTCCCCTGAAAAGGCTTCTGTCGATGCCGCAGAAAGAGTATTACCGCGGTGAGTTCTATAAGCATTATTCCCAGTCCATGATGCTCTATTATTATCTGATGAAAAAACACCCTGCGGTTATGGATCGTCTGCTGGGGGCGATCAACCGGGGCCGGATAAAACGTAACAGCCAGATCATCGATTTCATCATTAAGAATACTGGTATGGATCTGATGAAGCTGGAGAAGGAGTACGCCAGGCCCTAATCGATACGGACATCCCTGATGTCTGGGACTTTATCTTTTGCCGATCATTAGAAGATGGGGAAAACTGAAATAAGGAAGTCAATTATGATAAGATGTTTCCAGAAAGACAGCATGAATAAATCTATCAGGAGTATATAACCATGGAAACAAGGAAACTGGGCACACAGGGACTTACGGTTTCAGCAATGGGGTTGGGCTGCAAGATCGGAAGAGCACACGTCTGAACTCCAGTCACGAGTGGATA
>CALCJG010000048.1 GCA_937967705.1 uncultured Spirochaetia bacterium | reverse complement strand
GTCTTCAGCTTCTCCAGGTTGAACCGGTCCATGATGGAATCGAAGTGGGAGAAGATGCGGTCCAGGGCGCCCACCAGGTCCTCCGGGGTCATGTTCTCCGCGATCTTGGAGAAGCCCACGAAATCCGTGAAGAGTATGGTGACCGATTCGAAGTAGACCGGCTTCACGTTGCCCCGCACCTTGAGCTCCTCCGCCACCGGGCGGGGGAGGATGTTCAGCAGGAGGTTGTCAATCTTCTCCTTATCCCCCTGCAGCTCCAGCTTCTGATCCTCAATCTGCCGGGATTTCTGCCAGCTCCGGAAACGCGTCCGGTCGAGGATGTAGATGAATATGGAGGCCACCAGGGCCGTCGACATCAGGTCGTTGAGGCTGTAGCGCCCCCTCACCGTGGTGAATTCCATGCCCCGGCTAAGCCCGATGGCAAAGAAAGAGGCCAGGGAAACGGCGAGAATGGTCCACGCCGCCCTTCTGCGCAGGGGAACGACGGCCAGCAGGGTGAGGATGAAGAGGTAGCCCCCCACGTAGACGGAGTCGCCCTTGGTGAGGCCGGTTATGACGCCTGTGGCAATCTCCAGGTAAGCCCCAAAGACGGTGAGGAAGAGCAGGTTGCGCTCCTGGAAGAAGTTGAAGAAGCGGAGAAAGAGTATGGTGATTCCCATGACCGGAAGACCTATCCGCAGGGCGATGATCAGCGGCTCGCCGGGATGCAGCACCTGGTCCACGGGGATGTAAGGGAGCCACGACAGGGATATAATGGAGGCGAAAAAGAGGACGCGGCCGGACTGGTAGTTGAGCTCCCGCTGGAAGGTTTTGGGATACTCCGAGCGCTCCTTTTCAAAGATTATGATTTTATTCAAGAGATCATAAATCTTCTTACCCATGGCCGCAGCGCTCCCTTCCGTTTATTATTTATGGGAGATGCTTATCACGGAGCGATCCGGCCGTCAAGAAGAAACCGGATGCGGGCTCGGGACTTGCCCCCCGCAGGGGGAAACGTCTGCGCAGAGGCGGGAGAAACATAAACAAAACCCATGCTCTGTTGTCTTTTTTGCTCAGGGAAACCCACTCCGGGAGAGGCATGGGAGAGAAAGGGCGGAGTTAAGAAGATGTACGGAGCACAAACGGAAGATGTACGGAGGCTGAGGGGGGTGTTTTCTGAACATAAGGTGGAAATCTGTTGTATTTGAGGGGAGCTCCCGGGCAGGGGGGATGTGTTCCCGCCGCGGAACCCTGGGTTTTCATTGGCACGGCAACGCGTGGCGTGGGTACTCCTTAACCGCTGAGTGAGGAACTCCCAGGTCTTCTGCATCGGGTGAGATCTGTAGACAGGAGCTCCGTCTGCCCAACCCGTGCAAAGCGGGGATGATTCGGGCAACCCCCGGCGGCTCTGTTTTCCCGCCGTCGAATCTTGTTACTGTTGGGAAAGGAGACATGCTGTTATATGATACCGGTTGGTCCCTCTGAGGCGGGCTTTCCAGCTCTCCCAGGGATATTATCGGACCTGGGGAAGGGGACTCTGATCAGCAATTTTCAGCAAGATAGCGGATAAAAGATGTTGAAATTTTTCTGTTTGTTTAGTAGCTTTTTCCGAGAGTGGTGAGTGTTTTTTCCCGGGTCTGGCGGTTGCAAGTGTTTTTTTTATAGCGGTAAATACAAAGTTTTTGGCATCAGAGGGGTCTCTTCTTGAGCGATGTACTTCAAATTTAAGTCATTCTTTTGAAGTACTTTTTGCAGGGTAAGGAAAGGAAAATTTCTTGTTTAGTATAAAATATCACCCTAATATATATCTCCAATGAACCATGAACTATAAAAAACAAAAACAATAGATTATACATCTGGTTTGCTAATAATATTTTTAAAATCGTTCAATCTGTTCCCGGTTAGAGTGCCGGGAACAATTTCGATGTGCGCTGAGTGCCGAAGGGAATAAAACATGCTGGGTAAATGGACGGATAGGAACCTTGCAATTTTACCCTTTCGTTTGCCATGACGTTAGGATCTCGTCCGGGTAGTATTATGATGTCTAAAAATGCGCTGGGGGGATGGAATGATCCTTTCATGCGCTATGGCAGTATTAACAAACAGAATGGGAGGAAACTATGAGAGTGAATAAGATCGGAAGAGCGTCGTGTAGGGAAAGAGTGTAGATCTCGGAGGTCGCCGTA
>CALCJG010000047.1 GCA_937967705.1 uncultured Spirochaetia bacterium | reverse complement strand
TGGAGTACGGAAGGGAGTGGTTCAGGATGGGAGGTATATAAAGGGGTCAGAGCCTTGTCCTCAGAGATAGGTAAATATATTTGACGATCATCAATATTTAAGTATAGTATTGAATATACATTGATACTTGTCGCAAATCTGAAATCTCATGAGGTTCTTATGAAGCACTCCAGCATATTGAGAAGAGGAATGGTATTGGGGATATTACTATTTCTGCAATTATCCTGCACATTATGGAATGAGAGGGACTGGGAAAAGCTTCAGGACAGGCAGTTTTATTTTTCACGATTTAGCTATTTTTTAAAGGGTCATGACAAAGCTACGGCTTTACGCTTTATGCGGGAATTTCCCGTTAAAGAGATGATGGCGCTGGTATCTGTTAAATACAGGATACAGGTGGATATGACACATTTTAGGGATTTTGTGGATAAGGGTGATGCATCGCAGCTCAAGGCCTTTGGGGTTATAATGGATGAAACCTTTCTCTGGCAAAATGATGAGAATAAAAAGAATATTGTGGAATTTGAGTATGTAAATCGATTTATCGATGAAAGCGGTGAATTGGAACGGTCTTATACACTTACGATAAAAACCGGCCGATGGACCCGTGCGTTGTTTTCAGGTAAGGTAGAAAACCGGGATGGAGTTTTGAAATCCCTTGCAGCACAGTTATCTAAATCGTAAAAGAGGGGTCAATGCAATCATGGATTTTTCCCGTTACGATCGCCCGGAAGTACTGGACATCCTTTTCTATCCCCGCAGGGAATCTTCCGGGGAGTCCTCTAACTCGGGTTGTGAGATCCTTGAGATTCCTGTCGAGCCGGACATGATTCTGGGGGGGCGATATTATCATGCCGGAGAAACATCACCCCTGATTCTCTTCTTCCACGGCAATGGGGAAATCGCTGTTGATTATGAGGATGTGGCCAGTCTTTATCTGAAATTGGGATTTTCTTTCCTGCCTGTGGATTATCGCGGATATGGCCGCTCCGGCGGGAGACCGACGGTCACGGCGATGATGCAGGATTGTCATAAAATCTTTGATTATGTTCAAAAACTGCGTAGGGAAAGATTGCATCGAGGCCCTTTGGTGGTAATGGGACGCAGCCTGGGGAGCGCTTCAGCTCTGGAATTGGCATCAAACTATCCCCAGGATATCCAGGCGCTTATCATCGAGAGCGGGTTCGCGGATATCATGCCGCTGTTGGAGCTTTTAGGCATCAGCAGAGGATTTTTAGGATACGGGGAGATAGATGTTTTTAATCACAGGGATAAAATAGCCGCTTATAAAGGACCGACCCTGGTGATTCATGCTGAGCGCGATCATATTATTTCGTTTTCCCAGGGAATTACCCTGTACGAATCGAGCCGGTCGGAGAATAAAAACTTTTTGGGCATAAAAGGTGCCAATCATAATAATATTTTTCAGTACGGAATGAGAGAATACTTCAGTGCCATTAAGGTAATGATTGATAAAGGGCTCTGACCCCGTATTGAGAAATAACAGGGCTCTGACCCCTTTCCCTCAAGTGATCTGCTCGGAATGAAATGAAAATAAATACCTCACTATCGTTTGCTTTGTGTCCCATTATTATTTACATTAATACAGGTAACCAATCGGGATTTTGTATAGCCATGAATGTGGCTTCGATGGGTTGCAGGATTGGAAGGGGGGGAGTATTATGTGAAAGGAGGACATTATGAAAGAATGCAGAGTGAAGGATTTCTTGAGAAAAAGCCATGTAACCTTTTCATGCATCAATCATCCTCTTACCTTTACGGCTCAACGTACGGCCCATGCGGCACATATTCCGGGCCAGGAGCTTGCTAAGCCGGTTATAATAAAGGTTAAAGGCCAGCTTGTGATGGTGGTTCTGAGCGCCAATCAGAAACTGAACCTGAGAATGCTGAAAAACATTTATAAAACGGAGGATGTGGAGCTGGCCAGGGAAATGGACTTTATCAGCGCGTTTCCCGACTGTGAGGTGGGGGCAATGCCGCCCTTCGGTAATCTCTATGGTCTTGAGGAAATTATATCCCGGGACCTCGCAAAGGATGAAGATATTGTCTTCAATGCGGGGACACATACAGAGCTGATCAAGATGAAATATAATGATTTTGAAAAGCTGGTGTCCCCAAGAGTGCTAGATTTCAAGATTAAGCTCAGATAAACCTTTCAGGATACCGCTCAAAGGTCAGTCCCATAAATAATGCCGGAGGGAGGGATCGCTGAGAAGAAGACTGATTATTTTAGGCGGCTTGGGTAGACACATTTAAAATCCGGTCCCAAGTCTCTTGATGAGTCATCGTAACTGAAAGGCGCATGGGTGTCTATTCATGAGATGCCATCCGCTTTTTTAGGCGGTTTACGCGATACAGCCATCGGGATTTTTCATGTTCATCCCGATCCCTTTCAGGAGAACGCGTATCTGTTGATAGATTCTCTTTCTCGATGAGTGTCATCGCCTGTTCACAAATAGACAAGGCCTTGATGAAGTCCCTTTCCCTGTGTTCGGCATGTTTGGCCAATTCTTCCAGCGAGTAGAGAGATTCGTCTTTACGCCAGAAGTCCATGGCTTCGTCAATATATCCCCCCCTTTTTAATGTGTTGGAGAACTTTTTAAAAAGGCTTCGCTCCTGAAAAACATCAGAGCCAAGGAAGCGAACAAGGTCAAGGAAGACAGTGGGGTTGATTTTATAGAGATGATGGGCCATGTTTATGAGCGCCCGAGTATGCATCTGGTTAAAATTACCTCTCTCAATATGACCATAGATAAGCTCCAGGATCATGAGCAGTTTGAGCATCGAAAGGATATCCAGAGCATTATGCGATACGACATCCCGTATGCGGCTGGTCTCACCATGTTTCTGATAGGAAAAGAAGACCTCAGGGATCAGCCAGCCGGGGATATCCCCCTGACGCAAAAACCCCAGCACGTTCTCCTCAAGGGTTTTGAGGGCGCAGTTTTCATAAAGGCTCTTGAATATTCTCCTACAGGGGTGGATAAGGTCAATGCTCGCCTTGTCCAGAGGAAAGCCGGGCACACGGTTGATGCGGTAACGGGTCTTGAGGAGAGGGATATCAAAGGTCTTTCCGTTGAATGTCGTTATCGCTTCAGCTGCTTCAAGGCGCGGCTGTATATGTTGCAGGATCAATGGCTCCGAGGAATAATCTTCCATAAAAAACTGTTCAACGCAGAAAGTATTGTCCTGAATATGCCCGATGCCGATGAGAAAGGGATAATTACCGGTACCGGTACTCAATGAGGTGGTTTCCAGATCAAGGAAGAGGATGTTCTCCAGTCTGATGTTTTGGCTGAGTTTCTGATATGTTAAGAAGAATTTGAGGGTCAGAGCCTCGCATGGGATATTTAATTCATGGGTGATATCTTCCAGGGGGAATCGGCTGACGAAACGCCAGAGGACACCGTCCCGAAAGGGGATTGGTTCTGCCCCAATGGTCGAAAGAGGAGAGTCCCGCCGCGGCAGGGGGTCAGAGCCTTTCTCGTAGATTTTAAGTTTATCCCGGATGCCCATGGCCGGCAAGCTCTCCCAAAAGGGTGATGACGCTCTGCTTTATATTCCCGTCTTCGGAAGGGAGGGGCCCTATGCATGCAGGACAGCCGTGGGCGCATCCGCAGCCGGCGATGGATTTAATGGATTCCCCGGCAATCATCTCCAGGATGTCGTAGATGCGGCTCGCAATGCCCACACCTCCAGGCACCGAATCGTATATGAAAACCGCCGGCTTTCCGCTGAAATTGGAACGGGCCTGATGCAGGGCATGTATGTCGGTCTGATCCGACAGGGTAAAAACAGGGGCGATGCTTCTGAAGATGTAGGCCAGGGAGTAGAGGATTCGGCCCACCTCCGGCTTGCCGAACCGCTCAGCCAGATCCTCCTCGCCAAAATCCAGCCAGAGGGCGGAGGTATGCATCTCGATCTCCGGGAGATGTATCTTGCCCCAGCCCAGGTTTTCATGGGTGTTGAACTTGATCTTCTTGAACATGACGGCCATGGTCCGTACGTTGATCTCCCCCCGGGAAGCGATGGCCGGCCCAAGGGGGCGCTCGTCGAACTTCTCCAGCACATGCAAATCCGTCTTGGTTTCGGCGTCGGTGTAGTAATCCGATTCCACTTCGTGGCAGAGGGCCCTTCTCCTCTCCCAGTCAAGGTGGTCTATGTAGTACTGCGTTCCCTGATGGATGTATATGGCATCATCGTGAATCAGGGTGGGGGCCGCGTAGTAATCCACCTCTCCTATCACCCTGGCGTCGTCCTTTTTGTCTACGATGACGAAGTTTTCGTGGGTGGCGGTGCGCAGGGAAATTTCATTGGCAGGGTAGATGTCGCTCATCCAGTGGTATTTACCCTCGGCCTTTTTGAGGAGACCCTTCTCCTCAAGGAACTCCAGCATCTCGGCAGTGGTGCCCAGATGCGAGGCGAAACGTTCCCCGGCATCAAAGGGAATCTCGAATGCGGCGCATTTCAGATGCTCCATGAGTATCAGGAGGTTGTCGGGGTTGATGGTGGCCGATTCCGGATTGGAACTGAGAACGAAGGACGGGTCGGCGGCTATGTACTGGTCCAGCGGGGAGCTGGTGGCGATCATGATGGAGAGTGAGGGCTTGCCACGTCTGCCCGCCCGGCCGAACTGCTGATGAAGAGACGAGATGGAGCCCGGGTAGCCCACGGTTATGGCGGCATCCAGCATCCCGATGTCGATCCCCAGCTCCAGGGCGTTGGTCGATACAACCCCGGTGATGGTTCCCCCGCGAAGACCCTGCTCGATGGCGCGCCTCTCATTGGGCAGGTACCCGCCCCGGTATCCCGCCACCGGAATTCCCCGGCACTGCTCCCGGAGATAGGTGGAAATGATCTCCACCCTCAGCCGGCTCCGGGCGAAGATTATCAGGGGTATCTTGTTCAGGAGTATCATCGCCCCCACGCGTGCCGCCTCCTTCACTGATGAGGCCCTTATTCCCAGCTCCTCATTCACGACAGGGGGATTGTATATGATATAGTGGCGCTCGCCCCGCGGGGCTCCGTTGTTGTCTATCAGCCGGAAACGGCGCGGGATCAGGGTCTCCGCGTGGTCTCCGGGATTGCGTATAGTGGCGGAACAGCATATAAACTGCGGGTTGGAACCGTAAAAGCGGCAGATGCGGAGAAGGCGCCGGATCAGGTTGGCAAAGTGACTGCCGAAGACTCCCCGGTAGCTGTGAATCTCGTCGATGACGATGAACTTGAGATTCTCGAAGAGTTTGATCCATATCGTATGATGGGGGAGTATCCCCGAATGCAGCATGTCGGGGTTGGTAATGACGATGTTGCCCGCGGAACGGACCGCCTTGCGCGCCGAGGCGGGGGTGTCGCCGTCGAAGGTAAAGGTCTTCACGGAG
>CALCJG010000046.1 GCA_937967705.1 uncultured Spirochaetia bacterium | reverse complement strand
AAACAAGATTACCATCGGTTCACGATTGATTTTAGATGGATGCCTCAGTAAATAGAATCCTGCCCTCAATAGATGAAAGAGCCCTTCTCATCGGCATGCGGATATCCGGCCAGGGGCTTGAAAACGTTGAAGATTCACTGGATGAACTGAAACTCCTGGTGTCGACTGCCGGTGCCCTCACTGTTGAAGCCAGGATTGTAAAGAGGGAACGTATTGATCCAGGAACAATACTGGGGAAGGGGTATCTTGCCGAACTCAGGGATTATATCTCTCAGCAAGATGTAAAACTCCTTGTCTTTGATCTCAATAACATCAGACCGGCGCAGGTACGTAATTTGGAAGAAATACTCAAATGCCGGGTTGTGGGACGAACGGAAATTATCCTTGATATTTTTGCGCAGCGGGCTCGAAGTTCCGAGTCGAAGATACAGGTCGAACTGGCCCAGCTGCGTTATATACTTCCCAGACTCAAAGGGTTAGGGGGGGTTCTTTCCCGGCTGGGGGGAGGAATCGGAACGAGAGGTCCCGGTGAAAAAATGCTTGAAACCGACAGGCGTCATGTGTTAAAAAGGATATCAGTTTTAAAGTCCAAACTTGATCGCATTGCCGAACATCGGAAATTAATCAGAAAGTCCCGATCGACTGAGTGTCTTGGGGCCGTAGTCGGCTATACAAACGCCGGAAAATCAACACTGATAAATCATCTTGCGAAGGATGATCTCTTCGTTGAGGACCGGCTCTTCGCGACCCTGGATTCGTATACACGGATGGTGTATCTGGGGGAAAACCGAAAAGTATTACTGACTGATACAGTGGGATTCATAAGAAATCTTCCGGCAAATCTGATTGAGTCTTTTAAATCGACGCTGGAGGAGATTAATAATGCCGACTTTCTCCTGCATGTTGTTGATATTACATCCCGTGATATTGCTAATAATATCACGACTGTTAATGATGAGCTTGCCCAATTGGGATGCACATTAAAACCTTTAATTATTTTTTTTAACAAATCCGATAAATTAAAGGACGGGTCTCAGATAAGCCGTGTGCTGAGTCAGTATCCAGATGCAATAGTAGGTTCCGCTTATACCGGAGAAAACATGGAAAGATTGAAGCATTGCATTGATGAGATGTGTGATATACCTTATGTGAAAATTAAAGCAAAAATCTAAAAAAACCGAAAGAGCAACTATGAGATACAAACTTTATCCCTTATTAACAGTAATCGTTTTTTCCTTCATTATTACTCTGGCCATTTTCGGCAATCTACTTTCCGGTAAGACGAGGGACAAGAAGAATCCCGGAAAGGATGATGTCCTGAGCCTCGAAAACTCGATCATCGTCAACAGCAACATTCGAATAGCTACAGGTTTCCCTGTGCATGAGGAAGATGAGGATGAGATACCGGAAGGGAATATAATCTACGACAAATCCTTCGATGATATTATCATCAAATATGAAAGCAAGAAGGATAAGAAGAACAAAAAAACCGCAGATAGCGAGACTGCCAAGACACCGGCGAAATCAGACGCCGTGGCTTTTATCAACCAATTGAGGAAAAAGGACAACAAATGGCATTTAACGGTTCATAAAATAAAGAAGGGTGATTTCATCTGGCTGATAGCCCGCAGGTATAAAACGGATTATAAGTACATCCTTCAGGTCAATAACATCACCGACCCTAAAATGCTGACCATCGGAAAAACGCTTTTGATTCCGAATAAAAATGGAATTACTTATAAAGTCGGCAAAAAGGATTCCCTTAACTCCATAGCTAAAAAGTATGGTGTCAGCGCCAATAATATCAGCTGTGTTAATAATTTCAAAAAGGGCAAGCTTCCGGTGGGGAAAACCATCTTCATTCCCGATGGTCATCACATCGCCGTCGCCTCCACTACATCCAAAAAAAAGGGTAGTAAAGCCAGGGTTGCCAAATCTAAGCGTATATTTTTATGGCCCTTAAGAGGTAAAATCACGTCAAGTTTTGGCAGAAGACGCGACCCCTTGACGAAATCCCGTCGTTTTCATACCGGACTGGATATTGGTGTTCCTATAGGTACTCCTATCAAGGCAGCGGGGGAGGGTAAGGTTATTTTCAGCGGCTGGAAGGATGGGTACGGTAATGTCATCATCATCGAACACAAGAACAACTTTATAACCGTTTATGCCCATAATAAACGAAATCTTGTCAAGGAAGAGGATACCGTTCAGGCCGGCCAGGAAATAGCCCAATCAGGTATGACTGGTTCCGTGACCGGGGCACATCTCCATTTTGAGGTCAGAAAAAATATGACCCCATTAAATCCGTTGAGGTTTTTAAAATAAATGTTTCACCGTTTTGTTTCCTGTATTATCACTGTTCTCATATTCTTGATACTTGACGCAATACCCGGGCGATCCGCCGATATGATTTTGTCTCCTGACCAGAAGATCCTCAAGGTCTTTTATACGGAATCGGACAAAACCGGCTGGAAGGCATCTCTGAAAGGGAAGGTACTCTCCATAAGTACCCGGGACGAATACCCCAAAGATGATCTGACAATAACCGCTCAGAGCAAAACAAAAATAACCGTTCGCCTCTATGACAATAAAGGGGTCAAGATCGGCGATACTCTGTATGTCATCAATGACAGAAATCTCATAATTGCAAAAATTGAAGTAAGAATGATTCATTATTCCGACACCTTCGGCTATCTTCTGGTTGGCTATGGATATTACAGACTGGTCAACACGGAAAACCGTGTTGTCCAGAGAATTGAGGACGAGAATTCCCAGTATGCCTATATCTATAAGGGCCGGGGTGATTTTTATTATGCCCATGGACAGGTTGGCGAGGCCATAAAGTTTTACAAAAAATCCCTGGAAACTGATAGAAGCTATCCGGAAGCCCATCTCGCGCTGGGGAATATTTACCTTTCCAAAGGTATGTTCCAATTTGCCTTCAAAGAATTTCAGGAGGCTTACGGCCAATATCCCCGCATCAGGGACAATGAAGACAAATACCTCCTGCTAAAGGGATTGACAGAAACCCGATTCCGACAGGTTTATGAGGCTTACGAGGTTCCTTCGCATCTAAGGAAAAAATATATCGAGGACGGTATTAGCTACGCTGCCGAAGCCTTGAAGCTTTACCCCGAATCGAAGGAAATACATTATTATCTTGGCGTATTTTATTATAAACGAGAAGCCCCCGATGACGTCAAGGCCAAAGAGATTTTTCTCAAACTCATAACCCTGGATCCACTGAATATCGATGCCTACATAGCCTTGTCGCATCTCTATAACAAACATAGAAATAAGGCCAAGGCGCGCTTTTACGCCGAGCAGGCAATTCGCATCGATCCTGCCAATCCGCAGGCTCAAAAACTTATGAAACTAACTGAATAAGCTCCACCCATCCTACTTCCGATAATATATGTTTTCTCTCTTTTAGGAATATTTTTGTAGTTTAAATCCTTTTTTTCCTTCTTTTTCCTTTATGCCCATTGACGAAATCCTTCAACCTTTATACCTTTTTGGTAAATAAAACAAGTGTTAACCCTTTGCAAATCCTTACTTATTCCCTTCCCCCCTCCAAAATATCAGTCAAACAACTGATAAATATATTTACAAGAGGGTTTCCAATGTCAAGAGAAATTAAAGAGATGGCAGAAAAAAAAGACCAGTCGGGCGGATTACAGGACGACCCGGCAGAATTTCGCACCATCAACCCCACCGTCAAACCGGCCGAGAACTTAGAGGCCCCCACCGTCACCGATGAACTGGCAAACCGCATACTTTCCCGCGCCCAGATGCTCACCGGGGATGATGAAGAACTCTATACCCATTTTATCAACGCTGTCAAAATCGGATTGCGCTATCCACAAAAACAATTTACTACCACGCTTTACCGACATAATGATCTTGAGGGAAAATACAACATACTGGCGACAAGCAAGCAATTTGATATTCCCGTCATGGCGGAATATCCTTCCGGGCAGTATAAACTCGTATTAAAGTATTACGATCCGAACCAACCCGTCAAGGGATCAACGACCAAGAGGGGAGCTATTAAAACCGTCTGGCGGATCATCCATAATCAAATCGGCCTGAACGCGCCCTCATTGCCTCCGGCGGGGGGGGAGGGGGCTTCAGGGGATGAGATTCCCACGACCCCCTTAAAAGCTCTCAGGGACGATTTTAAAGGGGTTTCCGGGCTTGTTTCGGACGTGTCAGCGCTCATGAGTGAAACCGTCAAACTCCAGCTCGAAGCATTGCGGAATAAATCGGAGATCGAAAAAGAAGCATACGAACGCGGGGTCCGGGAAGGTAAACTTCAAGCGGAGATGGAACAACTGAAGGCCCAGGTTCTACTTATGCAGTCAGCACCACAAACCGATCCGGCCGGGGGTCTTATGGGTCTTATTCAATCGCTAAAATCCGGGGGGGTAGACCTCGCAGAACTGGCGAAGATCCTCCAAGAAAAACTGTAATTTTCAATTCCGCGATCCTCGCGCGATCCTCGCGGAGAAAAAAAAGCCCCGGTTTATTTCCGGGGCTTTATAATCTTGTAAAGAAGCGGAGGAACGGCCAGAAACATGACCGGCAGAATAAGGGTTAAATTGAACTTTTTTTTTCAAAGTCCTTGTTTCGACTCGCGTATTTATTCCACGCCGGTACAAGAGTAAATTCAGTAACATATTCTTTGACCCTTTTATCGTCCTCTATGAAATACTTATGATCCCGCACTATGTCAATATGAAGGTGCATATTCCCGTTAAAACTCGTAAAATCCACGCCGAGGCCTCCCGGCCATCCCATCCCCTTTATGAGATATGCAAAAATGTCGAAATATGCCTCCGGGTCATACATAATGTCCCCGTCAATATCTTTTAAAACAATATCCATCGCCCCGCCCTTTGTATAATGACTGGATGATGGATTTTTCGTCCGCCACATTGACGTGATATGATACCCCAACTCCTGCCCGGTCTCGGTGTTGTATTTGTCGAAAAAGAGCTTGAAAATGCGCTCG
>CALCJG010000045.1 GCA_937967705.1 uncultured Spirochaetia bacterium | reverse complement strand
CCCCGCCGCGCACTCCCATGAGCCCGTAGATGTACTTGGACTCAACGCCCGCGTCTCGCGGAACCATGAAGCAGGTGATTCGCTTGTGGGGCGGGGCCGTCGGGTCGGTTACGGCGTAGACCAGGAACCAGTCGGCGCCCTCCGCCCCCACGATGAAACGCTTCTGGCCGTTGATGACCCAGTCGCCGCCGTCTTTCCGGGCGTTGGTGGCCGCTCCGAAGAAGTCCGAGCCGCCCCTCGGCTCGGTGAGGCATTCCGCCGCGTAGACGTCACCCCTGAGCAGGGGAACGATGATGGCCTGCTTCAGCTCCTCGCTGCCGAACTCCGAGATGGCCTCGCAGACGACGTCGGCCCCCACGCCCCAGATGCAGGCGAGGGAGTAGCTGGCCACGCCGATCTCCTCGGCCACCAGGCTGTCTTCCACCCAGCCCAGTCCGCGGCCCCCGTATTCTTTGGGCATGCGAATCCCCAGGAGGTTGCGGCGTCCGGCCTCCTTGAGGTACTCGTGGGGAAAATGAATCTTCTCCGCGTCCATATCGAGGATCATCTCCTTTGGAACCCAGTTGGTAAAGTCCCTCGCCTCGTCCCGCAGTTTCAGCTGCGCCTCGTCATATAAAAAATCAAACATAAGCCCTCCTTTTTACGCCTGGTCTTTGATTCCTGCCGTTATTGGTTCTTCCGGAGCTCCTTCAGCCGCCCCGCCAGTTTTTTCTTAAGGGCCGCCAGGTCATCCTCGAAGATCAGGATCTCCTTTTTCTGCTCCTGCAGTTCCCGGAACTTCTTTTCGATGTAGAAAAGGCTCCTCTCGATCTGCTCCGTTTCGTCGATCCCGTTTCCCACAGGACCCACCATCTCGGCTATTTCGTCCAAAGTGGCGCCGAAGCGCTTGCCGCGGAGTATCAGTTTGAGGCGTCCCCGGTCCTTTTTGGTGTAGATGCGCTGATTGCCCGGGGATCGGTGGGGGGTGAGGAGCCCCTTGTCCTCGTAAAAGCGGATGGCCGAGGGGCTGATCTCCAGCTGCGAGGCCAGTTCCGAGATGGTAAAGGTCTCCTCTGTTTCCGCCGTTCTGCGCGCCATGACATCACCGCCTATCCTTAAACTTAAAGTTAACTTTAACTATAGGCGCCAAAAAGTCAAGGGAAAAATTAAAAAAAAGGGGGGTGATGTGCGGAGCCGGGAACTACAGGGATGCCTGCAGGTCTTTGATGAGGGCCTCGGTTTCCTCCCGGGTCAGGTCGAAGCGCGCCTTACCCCCGCCGGGATGCGAGAGGGTGAGGCTGACGTTCCTGGCGCTTTTTTCCACCGTCCAGCGTTTGTCCCGGGGGAGACGGACGGCGTCGCAGAGCCAGTCGTCGGGGCGGAACTCGGCGATCTGTATGAGAACTCCGAAGGCGTCCCGGGGATGGATGAAGAGCTCCTTCCAGACCCCGCCTACGTACTCGTTGTATCCGAAGTAGGGGAATCCCTTCTCCTCCAGGGTGCGGCGCGCCCGGATGATGTCGGCGGTCTGCAGGGTGATGTGATGGACGCCGCCGTCCTTGTTGGCCAGGAAGCCGTCCAGGAAGCTCCCCCTGCCGGTAGGGGTCAGGATCTCCAGACGTGTCAAATCGCCCAGGCTGAAGATTTTCCAGATATATTTCATCCGGTCGTCCTCGGCGGAGGTGCAGGGGACGGCACCGAGGAGATCCTGGAAGAAACGCCGGGCTCCCTCGTAATCTTTTACGGCGATGGATACGTGGTCTAATCTGAGAATCATGATTTCCTCCCGGTGTGGGATTGACGGGACAGGCTCTGACCCCCGGCTTTAAGCCGTACTGTTGAGGAGATAGCCGCCGCCGGGGACTGTCAAATCCTTTTCCGGTTAACCGCCGGAATGTAAAAAAAATAGTTGACATTATCCCGTTTTTTAGCAACAAAACAGCATTTATTTTCGTGTTTTACACCGATGAATGTATATTGATACATTAGTATATCTTTATCCTCCGCACCCGGTACAAAATCGATAAAACAGAGCGGCGGTGCGGGGTCAATCAACCTAGGGACGAAAGGTGGCACCCGGGGGAGGACCGCGGGCCATCCGTTTATTCCTGTTTTCGGAGGCGGGTGCATGCGGGAGTATTTTATTAAGGAGTCCTTACATTGAAGAAGACCGGAGCAGAGATTATCGTTGAGAGCCTGAAAGAGGAGAAGATCGAATGCATGTTCGGCTATCCCGGCGGTGTGGTCATTCCCATCTTCCACCATCTCTTCAACGCCCCCTTTAAATTCATCCTGGCGCGGCACGAGCAGGGCGCTGTCCATGCAGCGGACGGTTATGCCCGCGCCTCGGGCCGCGTGGGGGTGTGCATCGCCACCTCCGGGCCCGGCGCCACCAACCTCGTGACGGGGATAGCCACGGCCAACATGGATTCCGTTCCCCTGGTCATCTTTACGGGGCAGGTCTCCCGGGAGATGATCGGCAACGACGCCTTTCAGGAGGCGGATATCACCGGTATCACCCGGCCCATTACCAAGCACAATTACCTGGTGCAGGACATCAACGACCTGGCCCGCACCATCAAGGAAGCCTTCTATATCGCCTCAACGGGACGGCCCGGCCCTGTCGTCATAGATGTGCCGGTGGATATCTCCAAAGGGGAGACGAAGTTTCACTATCCTGAAAAGGCCGTCATCCGAAGCTACAAACCCGTGACCGAAGGGCATCCCCGGCAGATACAAAAGGCCTGCAGGCTCATCGAGTCCTCCAAGCGTCCCGTGATCTATTCGGGGGGAGGGGTCATCATCTCCAACGCCTCGGAGGAGCTCAGAAACTTTGTAAAAAAGACGGGCATACCCATCACCACCACCCTCATGGGGCTGGGAGCCTATCCGGAAACCGATCCCCTGTCGCTCAAGATGCTGGGAATGCACGGCACCTATTACGCCAATCACGCCGTCAACGAGTGCGATCTGCTGATCGCCGTGGGGGCGCGCTTCGATGACCGTGTGACCGGCAAGGTGTCGGAATTCGCCACCGGAGCCCAAGTGATACACATCGACATCGATCCCTCATCCGTGCAGAAGAGCGTGGAGGTGGACGTGCCCATCGTGGGCGACTGCAGACTGGTCCTGGCGGAGATCAACAAGTCCGTAAAGGCGCCGCAGATAGGGCCGTGGGTGGACCGGCTGATGAAGATGAAGGCGGAGAACCCGCTGAACTACAGGGACAGCGAGAGCGTCATCAAGCCGCAGTACGTCGTTGAGAAGATCGACGAACTGACGGAGGGAAAGGCGATCATCTGCACCGAGGTGGGGCAGAACCAGATGTGGGCCGCCCAGTTTTACGACTATACGGAGCCCCGGAGCTTCATCTCGTCGGGCGGTCTGGGGACGATGGGGTACGGCTTTCCCGCGGCCATCGGCGCCCAGCTGGCACGGCCGGACAGTCGGGTTTTCGACATCGCCGGGGACGGTTCCATACAGATGAACATCCAGGAGATGATCGTGGCGGTGCAGCACAGGCTGCCCATCATCATCACCATACTCAACAACGGGTTCCTGGGTATGGTGCGCCAGTGGCAGCAGCTCTTCTGGGATAAACGCTATTCCCATACCTGCATAAACTTCCAGCCGGATTTCGTGAAGCTGGCGGAGGCCTACGGCGCCATGGGGATCAGGGTCGACCATAAGAAGGATGTGGTGCCGGCCCTCCAGAAGGCCCTGAGCGTTACCGACCGCCCCATCGTCCTCGATATACACGTGGACCGGGAGGAAAACGTCTATCCTATCATTCCCGCCGGCAAGTCGGTCAAGGAAATGATTACTTCGGAGCTAATATGAGCCAGCATGTGATATCAGTCAAAGTGGAGAACAGGGCCGGTGTGCTCGCCCGGGTGGCGGGCCTCTTTTCCGCGCGGGGCTACAACATCGACTCCCTGGCCGTGAGCGAGACCGAGCAGACGGATGTTTCCGTGATGACCATCGTCGTGCGGGGGGATGACCGGGTCATCGAACAGGTGAAGAAGCAGCTGAACAAGCTGATCGATGTCATCAAGATATCGGAGCATAACCTGGTCACCTCGGTGCAGCGGGAACTGGCGCTCATCAAGGTAAACGCCTCCCCCGCCAAGAGGGCGGAGATATACCAGCTGGGGGAGATCTTCCGTGCCGAGATCGTCGACATCTCAAGGAAGACAATCACCCTGGAGGTGACCGGCGAACCGGATAAGATCGACAACCTCATCGAGCTGCTGCGTCCCTACGTGATCAAGGAGCTGATCCGGACGGGAAGACTGTCCCTGGCAAAGGAAAAAGAGTGAAAATCCATTGAATTAGGAGAATAGATTATGGCAAAAATGTATTATGATAACGACGCCGACCTGAGCCTTTTGAGCAACAAGACCATCGCTGTCATCGGCTACGGCAGCCAGGGGCACTCCCAGGCTCAGAACCTGCGGGACAGCGGGCTCAACGTGATAGTCGCGGAGTTGGCCGGGACGGAAAACTACAAGATCGCCCAGTCGCACAATTTCCAGCCTGTAACCGCCCGGGAGGCGGCGGAGAAGGCCGACATCATCCAGATCCTGGCGCAGGACGACGTTCAGGCCAGGCTCTATGAGAGCGAGGTTAAGCCCTTCATGAAATCGGGCAAGGTTCTCGTCTTTTCCCACGGGTTCAACATCCACTTCGGGCAGATCGTTCCCCCGGCGGATGTGGATGTCATCCTCGTAGCGCCCAAAGGCCCGGGCCATCTGGTCCGCAGCGAGTATGTCAAGGGGGCCGGGGTTCCCTGCCTGATCGCCGTTCAGAACAACGCCTCTGGAAAGGCCAAGGAGATCGCCCTGGCCTATGCCAAGGGGATCGGGGCCACCAGGGCAGGGGTCATCGAGACCACCTTCAAGGAGGAAACTGAAACAGACCTCTTCGGGGAGCAGTGCGTCCTCTGCGGCGGCGCTTCGGAGCTGGTCAAGGCGGGTTTCGATACCCTGGTGGAAGCCGGGTATCAGCCGGAGATCGCCTATTTCGAATGCCTCCACGAGCTCAAGCTGATCGTCGATCTCTTCTATCAGGGGGGTATCAACTACATGCGCTATTCCGTCTCCGATACCGCTGAATACGGAGATTACATGGTGGGGCGGCGCATGATCAATGAAGAGACCCGCAAGGAGATGAAGAAGGTGCTATCCGAAATACAGGACGGGACCTTCGCGCGCAACTGGATCCTGGAAAACATGGCCGGCCGGCCCAATTACAAGGCTCTTAAACGCATACAGAGCGAGCACAGGATTGAACAGGTGGGCAGGGAGCTGAGAAAGATGATGAAATGGATCGATGACAAATAAGGTCCCTCACCCTCTTTGCTGGGGGCGTCAAAAAAGGTCTCTCCGATGGAGAGGCCTTTTTTTATCTCTTGACGATTGATAATAATCCGATACATTCATCCCCGGTGGTTCGACCAATATTACCAGACAAAGGGATGGGACCTGATGATTATTGAGAGAGACGAACAGTGGATGAACGGTCTCAAGTGGCTGCGCCGTGCGGAGGGAATGCTTCCCAATTACCTGAAGCATACGGCGGAGCATGCCGAGTTCGAGGAATGCCTGGAGGTCGGTGATTTCACGACGGCCCTGGAAATCTTGGAAGATATTTCCCTCTCCGATGATGAGACGACTCACAAGCGGCATTACTGGCTCTGCATGTCAGAGACAGCGAGGATACTGGGCCGCCTGGACAAGGAAGAGGAATATAAAAACCGGGCGGAAAAATGCGTTTAACGGCACTGTCAGGAGACGGGGAATCGGATATACGATATGAGGGATGAACGAACACGAGAGGAATTGTTGGAACAAGTGATCCGGCTCGAAGCGAGGGTTCGGGAGTTGGAGGCATCCTTCCCTCGTAGTGGGGGAGATGCTTCACCGGGCCTGTCGGACCGGTTGCTGGAGGTGTTGCTGAAAAAATCTCCGGCGGCCATCGTGGTGGCGGGCTTTGAAGACGGTATCATTCATGATGTCAGCGACTGCTACTGCGAGATGACGGGGCTTTCCCGGGAGGAGCTCATCGGGCGAAGCCGGGAGACGGTAAATGTCTGGACTGATCCCGGGGAGAGGGACCGGATTCAAGAGTTCCTGGCTCGGGGGGAGGCATGCAGAAATCTGGAACTCCAGTACCACCACAGAAACGAAACGGAGTATACCGTACTGGAATCGGCTGAGATCGTGGCGACCCCCGGCAAGCGGTATCTGGTGCATACTCAGCTGGACGTATCCGCGTTTAAAAAACTGGAACGCGACCTCCTGAAAAAGAACGAAGAACTGGACGCCGCCAACGAGGAGCTCGGCTGCATCGTCGAGGAGATGGAGGCCACCAACGAGGAGCTCAACGCCGTCAACGAGGAACTCAACGTCTCCCAGGAGGAGCTGCGGCGGAATTACGAAGAACTGCAGGAGAGCGAAAACAGGTACCGCCATCTCGTGGAAAACATGAACGACCTGATCTTCGCCTTTACCGACGAGGGGATCGTCGATTATATCAGCCCCAACAGCGCATCCATGCTCGGCTTTGGGGCCGATGAGATTCTGGGCAAGCATTACGCCCTTTTCGTATGGGAGGAGGACCTCCCGGTGGCACATGGTTTCTTTGGCCGCGTCCTCCAGGGGGATTGGGATACGGCTC
>CALCJG010000044.1 GCA_937967705.1 uncultured Spirochaetia bacterium | reverse complement strand
CCACCGAGATCTACACTCTTTCCCTACACGACGCTCTTCCGATCTAAGGTTTTGCTGATCAACCCTCCCTATCCCTTCGAGGAATCCCCCACCCCACCCTTCGGTCTCATGTCGCTGGCGGCGTTCCTTCTGGAAAAAGGCGTGGAAACGATTATCGAGGACTACATCATAACACCCTATTCCCCGGCCAGAAGGGAAAAGATCCTGCGCGAATTCCGTCCTGATGTCGTGGGGGCCACCGGGGTTACCATGAACATCAAAAAATCCCTGAGCATACTGGAGGACTTTAAAAAAAACGAGCCGCGCCTGATAACGGTTATGGGCGGGCCCCATGTCACTTTCGACGCTCAGAACATACTCTCGGACAATCCCTTCGTGGATTATATCGTCCGCGGAGAGGGGGAAATCACCCTTACGGAAATGCTCAGCTGCCTGGAAGCGGGGGGTGATATGACCTCAATCGAGGGAATCTCCTATCGTGCAGGAGACCGGATCGTCCACAACGGCGACCGCCCCCTTATAGAGGACATCAACATACTTCCCTATCCGGCACGCCACCTGGTCCAGACCAGCAAGTACAAGGCCCTGGGATTTCCCATCAACATGGTCACCTCCCGGGGATGCCCTCACAAATGTATCTTCTGCGTGGGAAGCCGCATGGTGGGCCGTAAAGTGCGCTACTTCTCCATTGAGCGGGTAGTGGACGAGTTTGAGATGCTCTCGAAAATGGGTCACAAGCAGATCAATGTGGTGGATGACCTTTTTACCTCCCATAAGACCCGCTGCATAGCCATCTGCGACGAGATCATGAGGAGGGGCATAACCCATCCGTGGACCGCCTTTGCCAGGGTGGACACGGTTTCCCCGGAGCTCCTCGCAAGCCTCAAGAGAGCGGGATGTACGACCCTCTGTTTCGGGGTGGAGAGCGGCAACCAGGAGATTCTGGATCTCGTAAAGAAGAAGATAACCCTGGAGAAGTGCCGGGCGGCTGTCGATATGTGCGTCGAGGCGGGTATAGAGCCCATGGCCTCCTACATATTGGGACTCCCCGGCGAAACCCCGGAAACTGTGCGTAAAACCCTGGAATTCGCCAAGGGACTCTGCTCCAGCTACGGTTATCACATACTGGCGCCCTTCCCCGGGACCGAGGTGAGGGAAAAGAAGGAGGAATACGGCATACGCATACTCACCGACGACTGGGACCTCTATGACGCCAACCGCTCAGTGGCAGAATCGGTCACCATGCCGCATCAGGAGATCGACCGCATGGTGGACGAATTCAACGCGGCTATTGGGGACTACGTCCGCGAGGTCCTGGAAACGCGCAAGCAGGGAAAAACGCTCAACGAAAAGGACGAAACCACGTTCCGCAATGTACGCACCTTTTTCATCAATCAGGACATCATCCTCAAGGAAACCTTCGAAAGCTACCCCGGGCTCAACGGTACTTCCACGGAGGAGGACCTGATCAGGGACCTCGTCAGGGTCATTCGGGAGGGTTCTACCTTTGCCGAGGATGACATCCGGGAGGAACTGCAGCGGCTTCTGGCCGTAGGATCCGTAAGGATCTCTAAAAACAACAATATTATGAATATTATCTGGAATTGAAATGAAATTTAGCGAACTACCATTAAACGAAAAAATCCGCAAGGGCCTCGACGAGGCCGGCTTTATCTACTGCACACCAGTCCAGGAAAAAACCCTGGAAAAAACCCTCAAGGGCACTGACGTACAGGTTCAGTCACAGACAGGAACAGGCAAAACCGGAGCCTTTCTCATAACTATTTTCCACCTCTTCATGGAGAGCGACCGCTTCCAGTCCAAGAAGGCACTGATCGTGGTGCCCACACGAGAACTGGCGGTTCAGGTGGAAAACGACGCCAAACTCCTGGGCAAATACTGCCACATGAAAGTGGGCAGCTTCTACGGAGGCGTGGGTTATACCAAGCAGGAGCTCATGCTCAAGGACAACCTGAACATCTACATAGGCACTCCAGGGCGGCTCATTGATTTCTACCGGTCCAGGAAGATCGATTTCAAGAAGATGGACGTCGTCGTGATCGATGAGGCCGACCGCCTTTTCGACATGGGATTTTACCCGGACATTCGGTACATGCTTCAGAATATGGTACCCCCTTCCGAAAGGGTTACAATGATCTTCAGCGCAACCCTTTCCATGTCCGTCAAGGAACTGGCCTACGAGTTCATGAAAGATCCGGAAGAGGTGCTCATTGAATCGGAAAATATCACCGTCAAGGAAATTACCCAGGAACTCTATCACGTAGGGAAAAAGGACAAATTCGGCCTGCTCCTCGGACTTCTGAGGAGGGAGAAACCCCAGAGCGCCCTGATTTTCACGAACACAAAGCGGGAGGCCGAGTTTGTATCCCGCAAGCTGGCCGCCAACGGTTTCCGGAACGACTACATCTCCGGCGACATCCCGCAGAAAAAACGTCTCAAGATCATCGAGTCCATCAAGTCGGGAAAACAGGAGTTTCTCGTCGCCACTGACGTGGCCGCCCGGGGTCTTCACATAGAGGCCCTGGATATCGTTTTCAACTACGACCTCCCCGGCGACTGCGAAAGCTACGTGCACCGAATCGGTCGGACGGCGAGGGCGGGCAAATCCGGGAAGGCCATATCCCTGGCCTGCGAGGAATACGTCTACAATCTGGATGCTATTGAAAAGTTCATCAAGATGAAGATCCCCGTAGGCCTAACGGAGGATTCCCTCATAGTCAAAAACGTCGCCCGCTTCCAAGCCTCGGATTCCGAAGAACAGTCCGAAGGCAGAAGGGGACGCGATCGCGACCGTAGGCCGCGCAGAGACCGAAGCGAGCGTGAAAAGACAAGCAGGGAACCTCGTAAAAAAAGCAGATCGGAAGAGGCCGTCAGTGCGGTTGCCGAGAAACCCTCATTGACAGATGCCGAAAGCACTCAGAAGAAGAAGCGCAAGCGGAAACGCCGGGGAAAATCCCCGGAGAAGGAAATCACCGCCGGGACATCTGTAGCGGCCGCAAGCCAGAATCCCAAACGCGCAGAAAAGGGAGCCAAGACCGACGACAGGCTGGACTACTACAAAAAGAAATACGGTGAAAACTTCGTCTACAAGGAAAAAGATTCTTCTCCCAGGGCGGATACCCCCAAAAAAGGCGCCCGGGAGGATAAGGGAAAACTGAAGGGATTTTTCAAGAACATCGTATCCCGTTTTAAGAAATAATCCGTAAGCGGGGCAAACAGCCCCGCTTCCCTCTTCAAAGGGGTCCATGAAAAAAAACACGCTCGCACGATCAACGGGAATAGTCGCTTCCTCGACGCTTCTCAGCCGCATCCTGGGCTTCATCAGGGACATGCTGATCGCCAAGTACTTTGGAGCCTCAGGCTCCCTGGACGGGTTCTTCGTCGCCTTCCGAATCCCCAATCTCTTTCGCCGGCTGGTGGCTGAAGGAGCTCTCACCATCTCCTTCATTCCCGTATACACAGAGTATCTGGTCCATCAGGGAGAGGAGGAAGCCCTGAAGCTGGCTCAGAAGACCCTCACCATACTGACCCTGGTGCTGCTTCTCATCGTCGGCATAGGCATACTCTTTTCCCCTGAGATCGTGCGGCTCTTCGCCTACGGATTCATCAGCCCCGAAAAGATCAGCCTGACCATCGATCTCAACCGCATCATGTTCCCCTATCTCTTTCTCGTGGGCCTGGTGGCCTTCTGCATGGGTGTTCTCAACTCCCACGGATATTTCTTCGCACCAGCAGTCTCCCCGGTACTGCTTAATGTCGGTTTCATCATAGGTACCGTGTTTTTCAGCGCCTATTTCTCTGAACCCCTCTACGGCCTGGCTTACGGGGTCATCTTCGGAGGGGTACTTCAGGTCCTCACTCAGGTTCCCTACATGATCAGGTCCGGTTTCCGCATCAGGGTCTCTTTCGACCTGGCGCATCCGGGCATCCGGAGGATATTCCGGCTGATCGCCCCGGCCCTTTTCGGGATCGCCGTCTACCAGATCAACATCCTGATGAGCACCATTCTGGCTTCCATGCTGGCGCCGGGCAGCATAAGATCGGAAGAGCACACGTCTGAACTCCAGTCACGAGTGGATATCTCGT